>SLBP01000163.1:0-23439 GCA_007126245.1 Planctomycetales bacterium | reverse complement strand
TTTTCTGCCCGGGTCGGAGGTCTTTCTGGCGAGCGCCTTGCTGTCGGGGTTCATGTTCCTGGTAACCGGCAGCCTGCTCATCTGGGGCAACCGACACCCCACTTCCACTGGGATCTGCCGCCATCTCTCGTTCAAGGCAGCGCTGCTCATCGGCGGCTTTCAGGCCTTGGCGATCCTCCCGGGCGTCTCCCGGAGCGGAGCGACCATCACTGCCGGGTTGGCAATGCGGTTGCGGCGCGACGAGGCGGCAACCTTCTCCTTCCTGCTTGCCATCCCCGCCATGGCGGGAGCCGGCTTTCTCGAGGCACTCGAACTTCTCGAGGATACCCCCGAAACCGCTTCCCTCGCGGCGCTGGGCGTGGGCTTGGTGGTGAGCTTCTTGGTGGGGCTAATGGCGTTGGCGTGGCTGATCCGTTGGCTCCGAGAGGGGCACCTCCATTGGTTCGCACTCTGGGTCTTCCCCCTAGGCGTCGTCGTGATCCTCTGGCAGCTCGGCAGCCGCTTGATGTCGTGAGCCGGGCGTATGCTTCCCACGCGGCGGCCTCTGGGGGGGTACTTGAGGTTGGCCGATCCCAAGGAGTAGGAATCCACCACTCCGACCTCCCTGACGGCATAAAGGCGCGCCCTGCAGCGGCCCCCTCCGTGCGAGGGCTGGGAATACTATAATGGGCTGCTGCGGGGCGTTTGATCAGAGGCTCGTTTTCCGAGGGGAGACCATGTTCGCGAATGCGGCAGCCGTGGCCGGGGCGTCGTTTGCCGTGCTGCTGGCGGCCTACCTGATCTACGGCCGCTTCCTGGCACGGCGGATCTTCCAGCTCGACGACCGCCGCTTGACCTGCGCCCACACGATGAAAGACGGCGTCGACTACCTGCCCACGCGAACCCCAATCCTCTTCGGCCATCACTTCGCCTCGATCGCCGGGCTCGGGCCCATACTCGGTCCGGCGGTAGCCGTCATCTGGGGGTGGCTCCCCGCGCTCGCCTGGGTCCTCTTGGGAAGCGTCTTCATCGGCGCCGTACACGACCTGGGCGCGCTCACACTGAGCCTCCGCTTCAAGGGCCGCTCGGTGGGCGATGTCTGCCGCGAGCTCATCGGTCCCCGCGCCCGGCTCCTGGCCCTGCTGATCATCTACTTCCTCCTCGCGCTGGCGATGGGCATCTTCGTCAACGCCATCTCGAATCTCTTCCTCCAATACAATCCCGACGCCGTCATTCCTTCCCTCGGCCTCATGCTGGTGGCGGTGATCTTCGGAGTGACGATGTACAAGTCCCGCCTGCCGCTTTGGGCGGCCACAGTGGTGGCCCTGGCGGCATTTGGGGGCTTCATTCTCTGGGGAGTGGAGCGGCCGGTGACGACCTACCATTGGTTTGCCGCACCGGAGACCCGCGCCGCCCTGGAGGCCGCCCGCGACGCGCCGCCGGCCGCGGACGGCTCCTCCTACGAGGTCCCCTACGGCGCGGCGGCCGCGGCAAGCTATCTGGCCGCCGTCGGCAACGAGGCGGCCGTCGACGACCTGAACCAGGCCGTGGACCACGCCCGCCTCGCCTGGATCGGCTTGCTGCTGGGCTACGCCTTCATCGCGTCGGTCCTTCCCGTCTGGCTGCTCTTGCAGCCGCGGGACTATATCAACAGCTTCCAGCTCTACTTCGCGCTGGTGACGATGCTTGTCGGGTTGGGAATCGCTGCGGCCTACGGGCACGAGTCGGCGCACTTCCACGCCGAGGCGGTACGGACCGGCATCCCCGGGGCGCCGCCGATGATTCCGCTGCTGTTCGTGACCGTCGCCTGCGGGGCGATCAGCGGCTTCCACTCCCTGGTCTCCAGCGGCACCACCGTCCGCCAGCTCAACCGCGAGAGGGACGCGCTGCCGATCGGTTACGGGGCGATGCTCACCGAGGGGGCCCTCGCGGTGCTGGTCATCCTCGCCTGCACGGCGGGCCTGGGCGCGGCGGCCTGGACCGCGGACGGCGTCTACGCCCAGTGGCAGACCGCCGGCAGCCTCGCGGCCCAGCTCAGCGCGGTGGTCCGCGGCGGGGCCGCCTTCCTCGCCCAGCTCGGCATCCCGCCGCGCATCGGCCAGACGCTCTTGGCGGTAACCATCGTCGCCTTCGCCCTGACGACGCTCGACTCGGGCACGCGGCTCTTGCGGTTCAACGTCGAGGAGATCTGCCGTTCGCTGAACCTGACGCTGCTGGCCAACCGCTATTTCGGCTCGATCGTGGCGGTGGCGGGGGTGGCCTTCTTCGGCCTCGTGGCCAGCCCGGCGGTGTGGACCCTCTTCGGCGCCACCAACCAGCTCCTCGCCGGCCTGGCGCTGTTGGCCGTGAGCCTCTTTCTCTACAGGCTCAGCCGCCCGGTCGTATACACCCTGGTGCCGATGGTGCTCATGCTCGCGGTCTCCATCTGGGCGATGGCGATCAACCTCCGCGGCTTCGTCGCCAGCGAAACGCTCGAACCGGCCGTGCGGCTCTCGCTGATCGGCGTCTGCCTGGCGGTGATGGCGATGGCCTTCTGGCTGATCGCTGAGGGGCTCGTGGCCTTCGCCCGCGGCCGCGGCGGCCTGGACCTCGCCGACGACGCCTTGCCTGCTGCCGTCGAGGAACTGGCCGAGCCCGCCGAGGTCGGCTGATCGGTCCCGGCGGGCGCCCTTGCCACCGGCGAGTCGCCTCCGATAATGGGGGGCTTACGGCCTGCGGCAAGCGGACCGCGACGCCCCTTCTGCAGGCTGGATTCGGCGCCGTCATGCACGGGGTGGACCCCCTTGAGGATCACCATGGCTTTACGCGAATACCTGGACGAGCTGGAACATCTTTCTCAGGAAGCCCTTGAGGCCTTCGAAACCGCCGTTCGCGAGGGGAGTGCGGAATCGCTCGAGGCCGCCCGCGTCAAGTTCCTCGGCGCCAAGAGTGGGCGGATCAAGGAAGTGCAGAAGAAACTCGGCCGCGTCGATCGAACCGACAAGCCCACCGCGGGGAAGCGCTTCAACGAAGTCAAGCAGGCCCTCGAGGCGGCCCTGACCGCCGCCAGCGAGCGTCTCAAAGCTGCCCCCCAAGCGGCGGCTGCGGCTCCCTTCGATCCCACGGTCCCCGGCATCCGCCCCCGCCTGGGGCGGCTCCATCCCATCACCCAGACCATCGATGAGCTCATCGACACCATGGGCCGGCTCGGCTTTTCCGTCGCCGACGGCCCCGAGGTCGAGGACCCCTGGCACAACTTCGACGCCCTGAACATTCCACCCGAGCACCCCGCACGCGATCCCTTGGAGAACTTCTACCTCGCCACAGCAGCCGCGGCCGGGGGCCAAGATGCCGGCGCCTGCCTGCTCCGCAGTCAGACGAGCACCGTGCAGATTCGCGTCATGGAGCAGACTCGCCCCCCGGTCCGCATCATCTCCTGCGGGCGCGTGTACCGGCCCGACACGGCCGATGCCACCCATTACCCGATGTTCCACCAGATCGAGGGATTGCTGGTTGACACTCACGTTACCATGGCGGACCTGAAGAGCATGCTGAGGCTCTTCGCCCAGAGTCTCTTTGCCGACGACGTCCACATCCGCTTCCGCCCCTCCTTTTTCCCGTTCACCGAGCCGAGCGTGGAGGTGGACATGAGCTGGCAGGGAGGCTGGATCGAAATGGGCGGGGCAGGAATGGTCGATCCCAATGTACTGGCGGCCGTGGGCTACGACCCGGAGGAGTTCAGCGGTTTCGCCTTCGGACTGGGCATCGAGCGAATCTGCGCCCGCCGCCACGGCCTGAACGACATCCGCGAGCTTTACCGCAACGACGTGCGTTTCCTCCGCCAGTTCTAGCTATTTCCTGGCGCCCCCGGCGCATCCCCCTGACAACGGACAACGGATAACTGACCAACCGCTCCATCCGCCTCGGGCGCGGCCTGTAGGACGGATCGCCGATCCGTCCCGACGTGGTGATGACGGCGTCGACAAATAGTCCGTCACCACTGTTTGCAATTTCCTCGCGCCCCCGGCGCGTCCCACTGACAACGGACAACGGACAACGGATCGTTCATGATCGTCTCCTGGAACTGGCTCAAGCAGTACGTCCCCCTCGATATGCCTATCGAGGAAGCCGAACGGCGGCTGATGATGGCGGGGCTGAACCACGAATCGACCGCCGAGGTCGGCGGCGATCTGGCCATCGACCTGGAGGTCACCAGCAACCGTCCCGACTGCCTGGGGCACATCGGCGTGGCCCGCGAGATTGCCGTTCTCTTCGGCCGGCCGCTCTCGATCCCCAAGGCCCTGCCCGACGAGACGGGCCCCGCGGTCGAGAGCCTCCTCGACGTAGCCATTGAGTGCCCCCGGCTCTGCACCCGTTATACGGCCCGCCTCGTCCAGGGCGTGAAGATCGGCCCCAGCCCGGAGTGGATGCGGCAGCGGCTGGCCGCGATCGGCGTGACGGCGATCAACAACGTGGTCGACGTGACGAACTACGTCCTCTTCGAATGCGGGCAGCCGCTGCACGCCTTCGACTTCGCCGGTCTGCGCGGCCGGCGGATCGTGGTCCGCGAGCCCCGCCCCGGTGAAACCATTGAGGCCATCGATCACAAGGAGTACGCCCTTTCGGCGGGCATGTGCGTGATTGCCGACGGCGAGCGGACGGTGGCCATCGGCGGGGTCATGGGAGGAGCGGCCACGGAGATCGGTCCGGAGACGACGGACGTGCTGGTCGAGGCCGCCGAGTTCGATCCGGTCTCCATCCGCAGCACCTCGCGGACGCTGGGCCTTGCCAGCGACTCCTCGTATCGCTTCGAGCGCGGCGTCGATTCTCACGGCATCGACTGGGCCAGCCGCCGCTGTTGCGAACTGATCCTCGAGGCCGCCGGCGGCGTCCTCTGCCAGGGTGTGGTCGATGTGGGCCCCCGGCCCAAGCCCCGTGAAGCGGTGGTCCTCCGCTTCGCCCAACTGAAGCGCATCCTGGGCATCGAGGTGCCACCCGAACGGGTCCGCTACATCCTTTCCTCCCTGGGCAACGCCGTGCAGCGGCAGGAAGCCCGCCGCATCGAGGTAATCTCCCCCACCTGGCGGCGCGATCTGACGCGCGAGGCCGATCTCATCGAAGAGGTAGCCCGCATCCACGGCTACGAGGAGATCCCCGAAGACGTCAGCGTTCCCATGGCGCCTTCGTCGCGGCGGCTCGAGGATCGGGTCCTCGCCAAGGTCCGGCAGACGCTCTGCGCCCTGGGATTCGACGAAGCGGTGACCCCCAGCGTCGTCGACGCGGCCGCCTCGGAGGCCTTCAGCCCTTGGACCGACGTCGCTCCGCTGGCGACACGCATCACCATCCTCCGTGGTGCCGATCGCCTCCGGCGCAGCCTGGTCCCCAGCCTGCTTGCCGCCCGCAAGATCAACGAGGCCCTCTCGAATCCCGACATCGAGCTCTTCGAGATCGCCCGCGTCTACCTTCCTCACGAAGGGCCGCTCCCCCGCGAACCGGTGATGCTCGCCGTCACCAGCGGGCGAGGTTTCCGCGAGGTCAAAGGCGCCGTGGAAGCCCTGCTCGATGCACTGGGGATCACGGCCGAGCTTCAAGCCGCCCCCTGCGGCCAGCCGCCGCTCGACCCGGCGGCCTCCTGCCGCCTTGCACTCCACGGCGAGACTCTGGGATACCTCGGCGAAATACAGGCCGAGGGACTCAAGCAGTTCGATCTCCGCAGCCGCACCTGCGTCGCCGAACTGAAAATCGAGCCGCTCATCGAGGCGGCCTGCCTGGTCCCCCGCTACACTCCCCTGACAGCCTATCCGGCGGTATCGCGCGATCTGAACCTCGTGGTCGACGAGGCGGTCCGCTGGGCCGACGTGGCCGCTACGGTCCGCGCAGCCAGCGGCGAGCCGTTCGAAGGGCTTGATTACCTCGACACGTACCGCGATCTGCAACGGATCGGCGCGGGTAGGAAGAGCCTGCTGATGAGCTTGACGCTCCGTTCGCGGGAAGGCACGATGACCAACCAACAGGCCGACGCGATTCGCGACCGCATCGTCGCCGCCTGCCGCCAAGCCCACAATGCCGAACTGCGCTGAGGCCGCGCTCGAACGGGAACCCATGCCATGCCGATCGAATTCACCTGCACTCACTGCGGCGCCCTGCTCCGCGTGCCCGACGGTACCGCCGGGCAGGCCAGCCGCTGCGGCCACTGCGGAGCGACGCTCACCATCCCCGCCCCGCCACCCCCCGGGCAGGAAGCAAGTCCCGGCGGAACGCCCTTCGGCACCTCCGCCGAACGGCCACCCCTGACCGCCGCCGCCTCTCTGACTCGCGAACAGGTCCGCGAGCAGTTGGTCACCCCGGCCACGATCCTGCGATTGCTCGCCGGAGCCTGGTTCGTCCTGTTGGCCGTCTTCCTCTTGGTCCAACTCTTGGGGATCGTCGCAGGCGGACGGCCTTTTGTCGGCATGGGACCGTTCGGGCCCGCCGGCTTCGGCCCGGGGATCGCCAGGTTCACGGGAAACACCTTCCAATTGGCGATGGCGGCGATTGTCTTCGTCGGCACCGGACACATGCGGCAACTCCGCAACTACGGCTTTGCCGTGGCTGCGGCGATCATCGCCTGCATCCCCTGTATTGGTCCCTGCTTCGTCTTGAGCATCCCCTTCGGCATCTGGGCCCTGGTGGTGCTCTTCGACCCCGCCGTTCGCGCCGCCTTCGAAAGCTGAACCTCAGCCGGTCAGGGCGATCTTGCCGCCGGGCTCGAGGACGATCGGCTCGGCGTCGGAATGGGTCCGCACCCGTTCGGCCCAGGCCGGGGCGTCCTGGGCGATCAGCGGCCAGGTGTTGCTGTGGACGGGGACGACCCGCTTGGGGCGCAACAGCTTGACGGCCTCCAGGGCGTCGTCGGGACCCATGGTGAAATTGTCGCCGATGGGCAGCACCGCCAGGTCCAGGCCGGCGGCGCCGATCAACTGCATGTCCAGGAAGAGCGCGGTGTCGCAGGCGAAATAGACCTTCCCCTCGGGGAACGTGATCAGAAAGCCGCCGGCGACGCCGCCGTTGGCCCCGTCGGGGAGCATCGAGGTGTGGTGGGCGATGGTCATCTTCACCACCCCGAACGGCTGCCGGCAGGCGCCGCCGACGTTCATCGGGTGGTACTTCGCCACCCCCTGCTGCTCGAGCCATTGGCAGATTTCGAAGTTGGCGATGACCGTGCTGCCGCACCGCTCGGCAATCTTCGCCGCATCGCTCACGTGGTCGAAGTGCCCGTGCGAGATGAGCAGGAAGTCGGCATCCACCTCGTCGGAGCGGGCCGGGGCCAGCGGGTTGTCGTCCAGGAAGGGGTCGAGCAGGATGCGGTGTTCGCCCGCGACGATGAGCCAGGTGCCGTGTCCCAGCCAGGTCAATTCGGTAGCCATCCGTCGTCACCTCCGTAAAAACTCGTTCATGTGGCGTTTGTAGGCCTCCACGCCCGGTTGGCCGTAGGGGTTGATCCCCACCAACCGCCCCTCGACCACCGTGGAGAGCATGAGCATCTGAAAGAGCTGTCCGAGGGTGGCCTCGTCCAGCTTGGGCAGGTGGATCGTGGCCGTCGGCCGGCGGTCCTCGTGATACGCCTGGTTCGTTCCCGCGAAGGCTGCCTCGAGGACCTCCGGGAGCGTCTTGCCCGCAAGCTCGTTGAGCCGGTCCTCGTCCCATTCGGACCGCGGCACGGCCAGCGGCGAACTCTGCGGCGTCTCCACGGAAAGGTTCGTGATCAGCTTGTCGCGGCGGCCCTCCTGGTGCTGCTGGCCCCGCGAGTGCAGGTCGCGGGTGTTCACCACGGTCAAGGGCGTGGCCCCCTGGCCATGCTTGCCGAGGCTCTCGGCGAGCAACTGGTCGTACCAGAGCCCGAGGGCTTCGAGCCGCTTCCCCCACGTGGATAGAACGCGGATGGCCGCCCCGCGGCGGGCCTCCATCCAGTGGCCGACGCCCGCGAAGGCCAGCGGTGGGCATTCGAGTGGGGCGGCGGTGCGGAAACAGGCGTTCATGGCCGCTGCCCCTTCGAGGAGCCGCTCGACGTCGAGCCCCAGCAACGCCGCCGGCACCAGCCCCACCGCGCTGAGCACCGAGAACCGCCCGCCCACCCCATCGAGCACGGGGAACGTTGCTTCACAGCCGATCCGCTCCGCCAGCTCCCGCAGGCGTCCCTGCTCCCCCGTGATGGGCACCAGGCGGCGGCGGATCAGGGACACGTCGCCTCCGCACGAACGGCGGAGTGCTTCGAGGAAGAGCCGCAAAGCCACGGCCGTCTCCAGCGTGGCACCGCTCTTACTGATGACCACGATCGCCCAGTCCTTCTCCTCGGCGAGCAGATCGAGGAGTCCGCGGGCGGCGTCGTTATCGACGTTGTTCCCTTCGAAATAGAGCCGTGGGCGGTCGCGCCGGGCTTCCCGACGCAATTCATTGTGGTAGGGGTGGCAGCAGCCTTCGAACAGTGCCCGGGCACCCATGTACGACCCGCCGATGCCCAGAACCACCACGCGGTCCACCTCGCCGGCGAGCCGGTCGGCCGTCGCCTGCATGGCCTCGAGCGCTGCCCGGTCCCGATCCAAGAGGCGTTCCGGAAGATCGAAGAAGGCGGCATCCAGGGGCTGCTTTTCGGCGGGGATCGGTCTCCCGCTGTGGAAGAGCGCCACGTCTTCGAGGACCTCCCGCCGCGCCGAATCGAGTCGCGGGACCAGCCAACTCAGGTCTGGCTCGGCGAGCCTTGTCTCGCGGACGACGCAAGGGGCGTCCGGCGAAGCGACCAGGGGAGAGTAATCATAGCGAAGCGGATCGATAGGTGAGCCCATAATTCATGATGCCATCGGGAGGAGGATTTCGCGTATTCTTGCACATGACCCCGCGGGGACCAGTCCCGTTCTTTCGCCCCAGGGACCGTAGGAGCCAAGCGGGCCTGGAACGAAGACGTGGGACTCCTTGCCCCACGAATGAGTGCGGGGGCGCACGCAAGCGCAGAGTCTGGCCGTACGGCCGAAAAGCTTCTGTAGAATAGTCCACGCCGCCGCCTCCCCACAAGGGGGCGGGCGCCTGGCCGCCTCTTCGCGGCGTCCCGATACGAGCGCATCGCACGGGGCGAGGATTTGTGGCCGGTAGAGCGCCTTCTTACCCTTCAGCTCGGGCCGCCGGGCAACCGGACTCCTGCCGGGCCTTGCTGCGCCGGGACTTGCGCCGCGGACCAGGCGATTCAGGCAAACTGGCCGGGTTGGCGGGACGCATCCGATTCCGTGACCGTTGCCGTGGGCGCAGAGGGAGTTGCAGCCGCCTCCGCTTCCGTTTCGATGATGGTCTCGGTAGGCCGCCGTAACCCTGCGCCGGCGGACCCCGTGATCCTCCCTCCCTTTGAGGTGTTCCCATGTCACTCGCCGCCATCCAGGCCACCCTCATTCTGGCGTTCCTCCTCGTGTGCCTGATCGTCGGCGATGTCATGGTCCACCAGCACTGGGCCGCCTCGGGCCGATGGGACGGCCGCTAGCTGGGGCCGTGCCGAGGGAGGGCAAGACAAGTCCTGCCCGACGTGAGGGCGTCGCCTGCCCGCAAGCTCCAGCCATGGCCCCGGAAACCGCATTCCGGAAGCCGCGCGGCAACTAGCGCGGTTCGAGCATCTCGGACCACTGCTCTCTGAGCCGGTGGAGCGCTTCCTCCTGCTCCGGACTGAAGTGGCCCTGGCGGTGCGCGTAGGTGTCCATCCAGGTGGTCAGGCGCTCCAGGCTTTCCGAATCGAGCCGCACATCGTGATGCCCCTCCCTTAGGAGGGCCATGATCTTGCTGTTCTGCGCGGGGCATTCGCCCACGAAGGACTGGTCCTTCTCGAATGCCAGGTCGAAGAGGTCCCCGTCCGCATAGTGGACCAGGCTCTCGTACGACCGGCTGGGTGTGAGGTCGAAAGCCGCGGCCTGGGGATCTTCCGCCCCCGGATGGTGGCACGAGACGCAGTGGTTATCGAGCACCGGCTGGACGAGCCGGTCGTAGCGGAGCGGCCAGGAGCCCTCCGGGCCGGGGCGCAGCCGCGCGGGCGCGGTGCGGGCCGCCAGCGGAAAGCTCCCCACCGAGGGCGACTGGTCGCGGTGCTCGTGGCAGCCGATGCACGAGAGCGTCTGGCCCGGCTGCAGGTAGGTCAGCGAGCGCATCGTCTGCACGGCGTATCCCTCGGCGTCCAGAGCCTGAAAGAGAACCGGCACCCCGCTCGGAACGCGGAAGTAGGCCGAGCCGTCCTCGGCAACGGGGACGGTCCCCAGCACATACTTGCCCGGATCTTCGGCCGAGACGCCCAGCACCGGCTGGTTCATGTGCGGCTGGACCTTCGGCGGCACGGCCACCACGCGGAGGCTCCGGATCGTACCGCGAGAGAGTGCCTCCATGCCCAGGCCCTGGTAGACGTCCTGCAGCAGGAAGCGTCCCTCCCGCGGACCGTCCCACGCGGCAAGCTCGGCAACGATGGGCGGCTGCTGGCGGGGCCGGACGGGGAGCGGCGTGAGGCTGGAAATCTCCGCGTCCCGGTAGAGCAGTTCCATGTTCCCCAGCGCGTCGCGGAGGTAGACGCCCATGGAGGCGATGGGGTTGTTCTCCGGGTCCATGAGGCGCGTGTGCGCCGGCAGGGGGGCATCGCTCCAGGCGACCAGGAAGAAGTCCTCCGAGAGCGGGTGGGGGTTCAGGTAGTAGTGGCCCGGCCAGCCCTCGGTCTCCGGGAAGGGCACTTCCGGGGTCAGACGCGTCAGGGGCGATTCCCCCTCGGTGCCGCGGTTGCGGTCGAAGAGCACGATGGAGCCGCCCAGGTTGGAGTGGTGCGCCGAGGCCGTGAACATGAGCTGGTGGGAACCGGGGACCGGCTGGGCCTCGAAGACGCACTGCGGCCTGACCGTGTAGTTGCCGTAAACGAGCTGCGGGTTGGTGCCGTCCGGGTTCTTCGACCAGAGGCTCATGAAGGGGTCGTTGTGGCGGTCGATGTAGTCCCAGCGGGCGTAGAGGATGCGGCCGTCGCCGGCAACGTAGGGCGTCCACTCGAAGTTCTCGAAGGCTGAGATGGGCAGCAGGTTCCGGCCGTCGGGGGTCATGCGGTGCAGCGTGAACACCGGCACCGGCCGGCTGTTGTCGCCCCCGCAGCGGACGTAGCTGTCGGGCAGATCGGGCACTTCGAGAGTTGCCCCGGCCGTGCAGGGGCTCACTTGTACGGATTGCCCCTTCCGCGTGGAGAGGAAGACGATGTCGCCGTTGGGGAGGTAGCGGGCGTCGAAGCTGTCGTACTTGCCGTGTGTGAGCCGCCTCACCCAGGAACCATCGATGGCCATCTCGTAGACCTGGTAGAAGGCGTCCTCAGGGAGGTTGTCCTTGTTGACCTTGTCGGCAATCTCATTCACTTCCGGGTAAAAGCGGGCATAGGCGAAAAGGACCCGCTCGCCGTCGGAGGAGATGTCGGGGCGGATGAAGCTGCCCACTTCCCAACCTTCCGTGAGCGAGCGGATGCGGGGCTGGTCGGTGGTGAACCCTTCCACGAGATAGATGCCGCCGCCCCCCCGCGACCACCAGCCGTAATATTCGTCCGACATGTGGGGGAACCCGGGAGGAATCCGCTTCGTGAACAGGATCGTGTCGAAGTCCAACAGCGGGTTCCGCAGGGCCATCCGCCGCACGGCCCAGCGGGCCGCGAAGTACAAGGCCTGGTGCTCCTCGGCCGGAGCAGCCTGCGGAAGCTCCGCCAGGCGCTCGCCCACGCGGGCGAGTTCGCGGACCTGATCGTCCACCTCGGCACCCAGCGAACGGAGCTTGTCCGCCAGCTCTCGACCGCGGGCGATCACCCCTTCGGTCGGATACGTCCGATCCTGGGCGGCTCCGGGTCGGCGGGCCGTCGACCACTGGCTGAGGCTGCTCTGCGTAGCCGGCTTGCCCAGGGCAACGTTCTGTTCTCCCCCCGCCGGGAAGACCTGGACCTCGTCGAGGTGGAAGTAGCTCACGCCGGGGAGCTGCAGGCGAACGAAGCGGGCCTGGTTGCCGGTAAGCTGGACTTCCAGGGGTTTGCCATCGGAGTGGCCCCAGAAATCGCTGCCATCGTGCTGGTAGACCTGTCGGAAGTCCTCACCGTCGTCGCTGAGGAGGACGAGGATCCGCCGGTTCCGCTCGCCGGTGGCATCGCAGCGGTTGTAGAGGACCAGCCGTCCCAGTTCGACCACCTCTCCCAGGTCGACCTGCCACCAGGGATCGGCCTCGATCTTGGTGTGGAACCCCCAGGTGCCGTCGATGACGCCGTCCACGGCACCGGCGGCATCGCTCTCCAGGGTCACCTCGAGGGGTTCGGCGTCTCCCGGAATCCCCCGATCGAGCTGGAGGAGCCAGTCGGCCTCGATCGGGCACGGCTCGCCTGCGGGGCTGGCCGCCGCGCCCACACCGCAAAGCAACAGGACCAACCCGAAAAGGAGGGCACACGATCGCATGGCGGGCTCCGGGGAATCCGAGAGGGTGCCGCGCGTCACGCAGGCGTTCGTCTGCCGAATGCCTCCGTCGTCTGACGACGAAGGCTTTCCGCGTGCCGGCGCGGCGGAACTGGACCGTCTCTCAGCGGTTCCATCATAACAGACCGCTCTGCCTACGGCAGGCCCACCCGCTCGCCCCCGTCGATGGTGGCCATGGCGCGGAGGACCTCACGATCGATCGTCGCGCTGATGAAGCGGACCGAGCCGTCGAGCAGGAGGGCATTCCCGCCCCCCGGATGGCGGCTCATCAGGCCGAATTCCAGCTCCTCGAAGGGCAGGTCGCGAGGTTCCATCCAATGAATGCCTTCGTCGATCGATTCCACGACCCCCAGCGTGTTCGACGTGCCGTCGGTCACTTCGCCGAACCGACGCGCCGTCGGTCCGTCGGATATCGTCCGCTCGCCGACGATCATTACGTAGTTCGTGTTCTCCGTCAGCTCGTGGGGATCGCTGGGACAGTAGTAGACCTGGGGCATCAAGTCGGCCAGGAAGCGGTTGTTCGGCCCGTCCCAGGGCTCGTCGAAATCGTACCGGTCGTAGAGCGGTCCCTCCCCGAGGAACGGCAGGATCAGCACCCGCCAGGAGTGCATGGGACGGCCCTCCTCGTCCGGAATGTAAGCCGGTGGGAGGGTCCCGTAGACGTCATGGTAGTTGTGCAGCGCGAGGCCGATCTGGCGGAGGTTATTGGAACACTGGGCGCGGCGCGCCGCCTCGCGGGCCGACGACACGGCCGGCAGGAGCAGAGCGGCGAGAATGCCGCCACAGACGAGCAGCACCACGATGGCAACGGCAATGACGATCACGACGATCGCCGGTCCGGAGGAGGACTGCACCGGCGTGACCGTGGGACCGGCTGACATGGGGACGGTAATGGACTTGCCGCACTGGCGGCAGGGTCCCGACTGACCGGCGTACTGCTCGGGCACACTGCTGGAGGTGCCGCAGTGGGGGCAGGTAAAGGGGATCGGCATCGTTCGTGCTCCCGGAACGAGTAGGGCACCTTCGCGGGGGGGAAGCCAGGGCTCCGGCACGTAGAGGCCGAACTGCCCCGCCGCCCCTTTCAGCGTATTCGACGCTCCGTCGCAGATATTGGCAAGTTCTGGCCCCCCCCACGAATGAACCGCTCGCCGCCGAGCTGTCCGTGCTGTTCAAAGGGACCGTTGCGCAGTGATTCCACTTCCTTTCCCCGAAAAGTTCGAACGGGTCGATCTTCGAGGCTCGTTTTTCGGACCGCTCGCCTGCTCAGGCGTGGCGTCCGGGGCAGCCTTCGTAGGGGCTGTCGGCGTAGAGGACGGCCTCGCGGGGGATGCGGCCGCTGACCTTTTGCTCCTCGGCGCGGAAAACCGATCCCAGCGACTCGGCCATCCGCCGCAGCTCGTCGTTCTCTTCGGCGGTGATCGGGCGGTAACCCTTGCCGGCGGCGACGGCCTTCTCGGTCAGATCGAGGAAAGCGGGCGGAAAGCCGGCCACCACGCCGGGAAGCGAGAGGGTAAATCGCATCGCCATGTCGATCTCTCCCTGATCCTCCAAGGGGCGATACCACCACTGCCGCGTCCGCTCGGCCCCCTCCGGCCAGGTGCCGCCGCACATGGGCTTGATCGCCAGCACGGCGGCCCCCTGCTCCACAGCCAGATCAAGCACCGGCTTACCGAAGCCGAGCGTGAAGTACTCGATGAAATTCAGCGGAAACATCACGGTGTCGAAGCGGAAGCCCTCCATGGCATCGAGGGCGCTGCGGGTGGTGTGGGCGGAAAAGCCCAGGAAGCGGACCTTCCCCTCCTCCCGGGCCCTCACCATGGTTTCGAGGGCGCCGCCCGGACCGAGTGCCTGGCGGACCTCGTCGGGCTGGCGGAGGACGTGCATCTGGTAGAGATCAAAATAATCGGTCTGGAGCCGCTCGAGCGAGAGGTCGAGCTCCCGCTGGGCCTCGTCGCCATCGCGGGCCTGTGTCTTGCAGGCCAGGAAGTACTGGTCGCGGTCGATCCCCTGCAGCCCTTCGCCCATCTTCGTCTCGCAATCCCCCCGGCCGTACGCGGGAGCGACGTCGAAGAAATTCACCCCCTGCTCGAAGGCCTGGTGGATGGCCGCGGTGCATTCCTCTTGGCCCTGGTGGATCAAGGCCAGCCCGGGAAAGCCGACGATGGACACCTTCTCTCCCGTACGCCCCAGCACGCGTCGCGGCATACCCGCGACTACCTCCACGGCCTCTGCCGCAGTCGGTTCCTCGGCCTGTAGGCGATGGATGCCCAAGGCGCCCACACCGGCGACGCCGCCGGCCGCAGTGAGTAGTTCCCGTCGCTTCATGATCAGGTTCTCCTGGGGATAGTCGAAAACCATTGATCCCATCTTCTCCCCGCCCACCAGAAGGGTCAAGCCTTGGCGGCCGATAGGCCTGTTGCGGGAATCGGCAAGCGACTGCGATACCGCAGGCCGAGCAGGCCTTCACATCCCCTTCCTCCCTGCCGTCACCACGTATCCAGCCCGAGGACGGCGCCCCATTCGAGCCAGGCCAGCAGCACGAGGATTGCGGTGGCGAGGAGGCCGAAGAGCCCATCCAGCCGCCCGGCTGCAAAATGGTCCAGGATGTGGAACTCGCCGCGGAAGCCGCGGCACTTCATGGCCGCCACGATCCGCTCGGAGCGGTCCAGGCTTCGCACGAGGAGCATTCCCACCAGGTAGCCGTAGCTGCGGTACGTATGGCGATCCATCCGCGGCCGAAAGCCCCGGACCTTCATAGCCCGCACCAGTTGCCGTTGCTGGCCACGGAGGACGTCGACGTAGCGGACCGCGAAGAGAAGTAAGTGGATCAACTTGCGCGGGAGGCGAAGGTGCGCCAGGGCGTGACCGAGCACGGGAACAGGAAGCCCGCCGACGAGGGCCGCCAGACCGAGCACGAGGGCATTGGCCCGCAGACCGATGGCCAGAGCCGTCTGCATCCCCTCGCGGGTGAATTCCCATCCGCCCCATGAACCCAATGGGGTCCCCCCGGTGGTCCAGGGCAGCACAATCACCAGCACGAGGACAAACAGGTTCACCGGCAACAGCCGCACGAAGAGCTGCCGCATCGTCCACCCCCCCGCGAGGGCCGCCAGAATGGCCAACGCCAGTCCGAGGACGAGCACGAGAGGGCGACCGGCCACGGCGACTACCACGAGAAAGGGTACGGCGGCGACGATCCGCGCGCGGGGATCGAGACGGTCGAGCCAGCAAGGGGAGAATTGCTCTGGGGGACGCCCCAGGTGCCGTGCCGACTTGCCGCAAGGCGCAGGTTCGAACATGGCGCGGTTACTCGCTCCCCGAAGCGCGCCCGGCAGGCGATCGCCCCCGCTGCCGACTGAGCAGCCATGCGGCCAGTCCACCCAAGCCGAGGATGTAGCCGATGCCGCCGAATATGTCGCGAAGCCGCGTGGTCTGCTCGTAGGCCATCAGGTCCTGTCGGAGGCGGACCACCTGCTCGCGAAGGCGGGCCAACTCGTTGTCGATGTTCGCTGGACGCACGCTTCGCGGCGCTTCGGCGTCCAGATCCGTGCCGAGTTCTGCGGCCGTGACTGTGAAGGTCGCAAAGTGCGAGTCGTCAGTCTCCACGCGGATGTGGTGATCAGTGTGGACGGTAGGCGCAAAGCGGAATCGGCCTTCCTCGTCCGTGGTCGTCTTGCCGAATTGCCGACCATCGGGTGCGGAAATGATGACCGCCGCGTGCTGCGCAGGGATCTGCCCATGGTAATAGGCCTCGCCGACGAGATAGCCCTCCTCCACGGCGGCGAAGAGGTACAGGGCATGGGCATGGGCAACCGTCGGGCAGGACAATGACGACCCCCCCGCAATGAGGACTGCGGCCGCGGCCAGCCGCAACCTCCGGGTTGCCCTCGTTGCCTGCTCAACCATGGGCCACCTCCACTGCGGGCAGGGGCTCGGCGGCGAAGACTTCGGGGCGCACACGACGGAGGAACACCGCGGCACTGCCGACGACCAGTCCCTCGATGAGCACCACCGGGAGATTCGCCGCCAGCGTAACCTGGGCCACAATGAGGAACTGCCTTCCGGTCAGTTGCCAGGCTCCCGCCGTGAGCACCGCCGAAACGACGATGGCCAGGGCGCCCGCCGCGTAGCCGCCGGCGAAGACCATCCACTCCCGTTCCGATTGCACCGCGCGGCGGAAGAGATAGAAGCAGGCCACGGCCGGCAAAGCCATGGTTGCGGTGTTCAGTCCCAGCGTCGTCAGGCCGCCGAATCCGAAGAATACCGCCTGCAAGAGCAGCCCGACGAAAACCGCCGGAAAGGCCAACAGCCCGAGCACCAGGCCGACCAACCCGTTGAGGACGAGGTGGGTACTCGTGGGCCCGAGCGGAACGTGGATCAGCGAGGCGACGAAGAAGGCCGCACTCAGAAGGGCCGTGCGGGGGATTTCCTCATACTCGAGCCGCCGCAAGGCGAGTCCCGTCCCCGCCGCCGCCACGACGGCGCCCGCGGCGAGAACGGCGAGTCCTTCCTGAGTCTGTGAGAGGGTGCCGTCCGGGATGTGCATGGCAACCGTTTCCGATTCGCTCGGCCGATCGGGCTGGGATTTCCGCAACCGGGCGCGTGCCGCCGCCCGGCGCTGACGTCGCTCTTGGTAATACAAATTAGTCTACCGTAACACTATGGCGGCGACAACCGTCCCGCAGCCGAGAGGCAGATTCGTATCTCCAACGGAGGATGCGCCCGGAGGGGTGTCGTACTCCACGGACGTTCTCCCACGAGCCGGCGCGGAATGTCCTTCCTATTGTGAAGCTCGGCAGACTTTAGCGGCGAGAGGAGCCGGCGATGCAATGCACTGGAGGGCAAGAAGTTGCGCCTGAGGATGGAAACTCGCCTCGGATGGAAGCCCCGGCGACTGTAGACTTTTTTCTGGTTCCTAAGTGCCTGTGGCCATTGCACTAACGGCGATCCGCCCCGGCCATGTGAAAATAAACCGTTTGCCGAAACGCCAATTGTTCGCCAAACTCATTTGGAGGGATGTTGCGTATTGGGTTTGCAGCAGGCTGCCGCAGTGCAGCGGTTTGCGAGCGCAGCGTCCCCTTGGCGACGGAGGATGCTCGCACGAGTGAGCAGGTTCATGGCAAGGCAGGACCGGCCCTTGGGTGCCGGCGAGGTGCATCGGCAATGAGATCTCCGCTTTACGTCCTGTTGGCTGTGGGGGTGGTGCTGTTGACGGCGGGCTGGGCCGGCGGCCAGACGTATCTCCCGGCGACCACGTCGCCGGGCGTCTCCTACAATGCCCCACCCGCGGTTCCCATCGCCACCACCACCTACCGCATCGAGCATCGCACGGTCTACGACGAGCGCGAGGTGACCACCTACCGGACCGAGTACGAGACGGTCTACGAGACGCAGCGCGTGGTCCGCCGCCGCCCCGTCTGGGAAACGCAGTATCGCGAGCAGCGGCGTGTGGTGGCCCGCCCCGTCCAGGAGACCACCGAACGCGAAGAGCGCTACACGGTGCGGCGGCCCGTCTGGGAGACTCAGTACCGCGATGAGAGTTACGATCGCGTCCGCTACGTCGAAGAGACCCAGGAGCGCGAGCAGCGCCGCACGGTGCATCGCCCCGTCTGGGAGACACAACAGCGGGAGCGCACCTACACCGTCCACCGGCCGGTGACCGAGACCGTCTTTCGCACGGAATCCAGTATCCAGTACCAGCCGGTGACCACGTTCCGCACGCAGTACGTGGACCAGGGGGGGGTAGCACAGGCCTATACCGTCCGCCAGCCGCTGATCCGCAATCGCTTGAGCTGGGAGCCGGCTGCCACGGTCATCGACCCGGCCACCGGGTTGGTCGTTCACCAGCGCGCCGGCCTCTACTGGGTTCCGCGGGCGCCGCGGGTCGATGTACACAGCGTCTGGGTCCCCAACGTCGTTGCCCAGCAAGTGCCCCAGGTGAGCTACCTTCCCCAGACGGTGGCGCGCCAGGTGCCGGTGCAGGTAACGCGGTACCAGGCCGAGCAGGTCGTCGAGCAGGTCCCGGTTCAGGTGCAGCGGTGGGTCGCGGAGGAGGAAGTCCAGCGGGTTCCGGTAACCGTTCGCCGACCCGTTGTCGAACGCGTCGAGCGGCAGGTCCCTGTGCAGGTGCAGCGGTGGGTCGAGGAGGAACAGGTGCGACGGGTGCCGGTGACCACGCATCGCACGGTATATGAAGAAGAAGTGGAGCAGATTCCGGTGCGCGTCTTCCGCATGGAGGAAGTGGTTGAGGAGGTTCAGGTGCCGCGAACCGTGGCGCGGCAGGTCGCCCACACCACCAAACGGCTCGTGCCGCGGGTGGAGACCTACCGCGTACCGCTGGATCCCTGCGGCATGCCCGCGCCGAGCGTCTCGCCGACGCCCGCCCCGCCCGCCACGTTTGCCGACCCGCCCCCCGCAGCTCCACCGCCTTCCGACGCCGATCCGGCCGACGAGCCACCCGCGCTCAACAACAACAACCAGAACGGCGATCGTCTTCCCGAGCCGCGGGACGCCGACAGCCCCTCCGCTCAGCGCCCCGAGGAACGCCCCTGGGTGACCAACCGCCCAGAGGACAGCCCCTACCACAGTCGCAATATGCGGTAGTCCGCCGCGAAAGGGAGGTCGTGGCCCAGCCCAGGGGGACGGGTTTCTTCGCCGCCCAGCCTCGCATCAGGCACTCCCCGCCCGCCACTTGCGTGGATTCTGGGGGGGACCTACACTGGACCGTTGGGTGGTTTCGCCGTCCCGCCGCCGGTGCGAATCCCCTTGCCCTCTCCGCGCGTCTCGTCCCCCGCCCCTGCGACGATGGCCTGGATCGATCGTCTGTCGAAGCTTCTCCCCAACCAGCGTCTCGATGTCCGCACCCGCTTTGAACTCTTGCGCGACGCCGTTTCGGGGACGATGTCGAAGTTCTATATGGCCCGCGACCGAAAAACCGGCCAGATCGTGGGCCTGAAAATCCTCGACCGGCAAAAAACCGCCTTCCTGGAGTCCCGCTTTAAGGGGCTTAACAAACCCACGGAAGGGGCGATCGCGATACAATTCGACCACCCCCGGATCGTGAGAACCTACGAGCACGGCCTGACGACGGAGGGTGCCCAGTACCTGGAGATGGAGTACCTCGACGGCGTGTTGCTCAATGCCATGCTCGCCTCGCGCGACGGGCGGCTCGAGGGTCGGCGGGCGAATTTGATCCGCCAGGCGGCGGAGGCCGTCGATGCCGTTCACAAGGCGGGTTTCATCCACCGCGACGTCTGTCCGCGGAACATGATGATCGTCGGCCCCAGTGGGGGCCTGAAGCTCATCGACTTCGGGCTCGCCGTCCCCGCCACCCCTCCCTTCATGCAGCCGGGGAACCGCACAGGCACGCCCAACTACATGGCTCCGGAGCTCGTCCGCCGCCGCGCCACCGACCAGCGACTCGACGTCTTCTCCTTCGGCGTGTCGGCCTACGAGGTCCTCACCTTCGAGCTTCCCTGGGCCCGGGGGACTACGGGGATGGCCGCCATGACACACGACCAGCCCCCCGCCGACATCCGCCAGTACCGGCCTCAGATCCATCCCACGCTCGCCAAGGCCGTTCACTGGTGCGTCGAGCCCGACCTCAGCCGCCGCTGCCCCTCCATGGAGCAGTTCCTTCTGGCGATCCGCCGCGTCGAGCACGAAGACAAGAACGGCTCCCCCTGATCGCCGCGGGCCCTCGGGCAGGACCTATACTTGGCCAACCCCCGGGCCAGTCCTCTTCGACTCGTCGATTGCCGCCGACCCGCATGACCGCGCCACCCGCCCACGAACACCCTCCAGCCGCCGACCGTTGCCCCTTTTGCGGTGCTGCGGAGACTCCGCCCACCGCCGCTCAGCTCCGCCACTGGCTCGGAGATGCCGTGGCTTGGCGGCTGGGGATCTTCGAGCTGCCCCCCGGTTTTCTGCTCTCGGTGGTGGTGCCCGTCTTCAACGAGCGCGCCACCATCGAGGAGATCGTCCGCCGCATCCGCGCCGTCCCCTTACCGAAGGAGATCCTTCTCATCGACGATGGCAGCAGCGACGGCACCGGCGAGCTGCTGCAGGCCATGGCCGGCGAGGCCGACTTGAGGGTGTTCGTCCACGATCGCAACCGCGGCAAAGGGGCGGCGCTGCGTACCGGGTTCGCCGCCGCAGCCGGCCAGGTCGTAATCGTCCAGGATGCCGACCTCGAGTACCACCCCGCCCAGTATCCGCACCTCATCCAACCCATCGTCGAGGGACTGGCCGACGTGGTCTACGGGTCGCGTTTCAAGAGCGAGGGGCCACACCGGGTGCTCTATTTCTGGCACTATGTGGCCAACCGGCTGCTCACCACGCTCTCGAACATGTTTACCGACCTGAACCTCACCGACATGGAGACCTGCTACAAGGTCTTCCGCCGCAATGTGATCGAGGACGTCCTCGGTACTCTCAAACAGGACCGTTTCGGCATCGAGCCCGAACTGACTGCCAAGGTGGCGCGTCGCCAGTACCGCGTCTATGAGACGGGCATCAGCTACAGCGGGCGGACCTACCGGGAGGGCAAAAAAATCGGCCTAAAGGATGCCTTCCAGGCCCTCTGGTGCATTCTCCGCTACTGGCGCTGGGACTGACGGAGCGGCCCGAGCCCCCCATTCCCCTTGACGTGCCCGTCCGTCGCCGATAATCTCTGCCACCCGCACGGCAGCAGGGGGAGGCCGGTGGCGCCGGCGCGGACCGGTACCGTCTCCCGGAAGGGGTTCATCGGCAGATTTATTGCGGTCCTGATGGGATATGCCACCCGCAGCGCGACGATCCTTCTGGCCTTCGGGCTCCTCGCCGGCTGTACGCGGCTGACGCCCCCGGCGCCATCGCCGAGCCCGCTCCGACCCCCGCGGATGTCACCGGACAGCGTCGTGCTCGAGCTCTTCTTCGTGCATGTGCCGCTGGGCGATCCCCTCGCCAATGAGGAAGTCTGGGGGGGCCTCGACGAACAGTGCCTGGACCCGTCGAGTCGCCACAAGTTGGCCCGCAACGGTTTCCGCGTCGGCTTCTGCGGCAGCCAGATCACCGACGAACTGGTGCGGCTGATGGACATCGAGGACAAGCCGGTTCCCACGGACATGACCGAACGGGTCGAGGTGACGGATATCGACCAGGAGCCGGCCGTCCTCCGGCGGCACATGCAGCTCCGCGCCGGTCGGATCGGACACGTGATTTCATCACCGGTCTACGATGAGTTGACGGTCCTGTTACGCGAGGCGGACCACGTCGGCGGTTTCACCGAGGAACAGGCCCAAGCCATGTGGGAGCTCCGTCCCCTCCCCCTCCCCGACGGAAGGGTCCGCCTCGACCTCTTGCCGGTGATCGAGTATGGTCAGGCGCAGCAGCGGTGGGCGAGCCAACACGGGGCCCTCCGGCTCGATTCCGGCCGCCCGCGCCACCAGTTCGACGACCTCACCATTTCGCTGCCTTTGGCTCCCGGAGAGATGCTCGTGTTGACCTGCCAGCCCGATTTGCCGGCCGCCCTGGCCAGCCACTTCTTCACCGACGCCAGTGGAGGGGCGCTCGAGCAGAAGGTCCTCGTCGTTCGCCTCGTTCAGACCCAGCACAACGAGTTCTTCGGACCCGACGGAATCCTCCCCTTGGACGACTGAGCCGCCTGCGCGCTGCATGTCGCGGCATGAAGGTGCCCCCACACGGCCTCCCCCCCTTTTTCCGTAATACCTGCGGCAGTCAAGCCATGACGCAAGAGGAGGCCTGGGACATCGGCCGTCTGCTCACCTGGACGACCGAGTATCTGGGGCGACACGGCTCGGACAGCCCCCGACTGGACGCGGAAATCCTTCTAGCCGAGGCGCTGGGCTGCCGTCGCATCGAGCTCTATACTGCATTCGATCGCGTCCCCAGCGAAAAAGCCCGCACACGCTTCCGCGAACTGGTCCGCCGCCGGGCGGCGGGCATGCCGGTGGCCCACCTGGTGGGGCGGCGGGAGTTTTATTCGCTCAGCTTCCGCGTGACGCCCGATGTGCTCATTCCTCGGCCGGAGACCGAGTTCGTCGTGGTGGACCTCCTCGACCTGGCCCGAAGGGAGGAAAGACCTTTGGACATCTGTGACGTGGGGACCGGGAGCGGTGTCCTTGCCGTGTGTGCCGCCAGGCACCTCCCCCAGGCCCGCGTCGTCGCCATCGACGTCAGTCCCGCCGCACTCCAGGTAGCCGAGACGAACGCCCGCGACCACAGCGTCGCCGACCGCGTTACCTTTCTGGAAAGCGATCTGCTAGCCGCCCTGCCCGCCGAGCCCCAGTTCGACTTCATCGTCAGCAACCCCCCGTACGTCAGCGACTCGGAGATGGAACAGCTCCCCTCCGAAGTCCGCGACCACGAGCCATGGCTGGCCCTCCAGGCCGGCCCCGCGGGCACCTCGGTCATCGAGAAGCTGCTCCCGCAGGCAGCCGCCCGCCTCCGGAGCGGCGGCCACCTGCTCGTCGAGATCAGCCCCATGATCCACGAGGCCGTCTCCGCCCTGATCGACGCCGATCCGCGGTGGCAGCGATTAGAGACCACCCGCGACCTGGCCCGGCACCCGCGCGTGGTGCGGGCGCGGCGGACCGGCCGACAGTCCGTCTGACTCGAGTTTACAAGTAGTGGGTGGCATGCTCGGCCGTAGACCTCTCTTGGAATGACAGGAAGGGTTCTCCCCGGAAAAGGTTAGAGGGAATAGGCTGTCTCTTCCCTCAGTTTCCTTCGCCGTCCCCCTGCTGGGCCTGTTCATCCGCCGCCAGCCCTCGTGAGGGAGCCACGAGAAAGAACAGCCCACTTTCCCGACACCGCCGTGCACTTCGCCCCCGGGGTTTCTCGACTCCGTTATCGGCCACCCGCCCACGGTACCTGTTCCAGGCGCTGCGTCTTTTCGGCCAGATCGAACACGGTGCGGGCGTTGCCGTTGAGCAGAGGCTCGACGAGTTGCATGGCGTCGTCGAGCCGGAGCCACCCCTCGTCGACCAGCTCGCTCAGGGCCAGG
>SLBP01000105.1:0-23532 GCA_007126245.1 Planctomycetales bacterium | reverse complement strand
GCCGTCTCCGTGGCCGTGGCGGCGATCCCCGAGGGGCTGCCGGCGATCATGACCATCACGCTGGCCATCGGCGTGCAGCGGATGGCCGGCCGCCACGCCATCATCCGCCGCCTGCCGGCGGTCGACACCCTGGGCTCGGTGACCGTGATCTGCTCGGACAAGACGGGGACCCTGACGCGCAACGAGATGACCGTCACCCGGCTGATCCTCGCCGACGGCGATTTCGTCGTCGAGGGGGGCGGCTACGCCCCCCGGGGCGGCTTCCGGCGCTTCATCGGCGAGCTCGAGCGGGAGGCGGCCGCGAGCGAGGTGCCCGACGATCCCTCCCAGGACCGGCAAGGGGCGGGCGAGGCGGTCGATCCGGCCGCGCACGGGGGGATCACAGCCTTGGCCGAAGCCGCGGCGCTGTGCAACGACGCCTCCGTACGTCAAGGAGAGGGGGATCGCTGGGAGATGATGGGCGATCCGACCGAAGGGGCCCTCATCACGTTGGCCATGAAGGCGCGCCTCGATCCCGACGAACTCCGCCGCCGCCGGGCGCGGCTGGACGAAATCCCCTTCGAGTCGGAAAACCGCTACATGGCCACGCTCAATCCGGCCGCCGGCGGCGGCCGGGCGGTCTTCGTCAAGGGGGCGCCGGAGCGGATCCTGGAGATGTGCAGCCACCAGGGGAGCCTCGGCGCGGAGGCGCCGCTCGACCGCGCCTATTGGGAGGGGCACGCCGAGGCCGCCGCCGCCCAGGGGCGGCGGGTGCTGGCCCTGGCAGCCCGGCACGCGGAGGCGGATGAGGCTGAAGTGAATCCCGAAGACATAGCCGGAGGCCTCACCCTGCTGGGCATGGTGGGGATCATCGATCCGCCCCGCCACGAGGCCGTTGCCGCCATCGCCGAGTGCCAGCGCGCAGGAATCCGCGTGAAGATGATCACCGGCGACCATGCCGTGACCGCCCGCGCCATCGGCCGGCGGCTGGGGATCGGTGATGGGACGACCTCGATGACCGGCCGCGACGTCGACCGCGTCGACGACGTCGCGCTCGAGCAGATCGCCCGCGACGTGGACGTCTTCGCCCGCGTCAGCCCCGAACACAAGCTCCGCCTGGTCCGCGCCATCCAGGCCCGGGGCGAGGTCGTGGCCATGACCGGCGACGGCGTCAACGACGCCCCGGCACTGAAACGCGCCGACGTGGGCGTGGCCATGGGGATCAAGGGGACCGAGGTCTCCAAGGAGGCCTCCGACATGGTCCTCACCGACGACAACTTCGCCTCCATCGCCCATGCCGTCGAGGAAGGCCGCACGGTCTACGACAACCTCCGCAAGGCCATCCTCTTCCTCCTGCCCACCAACGGCAGCGAGGCGCTGGTGATCATCCTGGCCATCCTCCTCGGCCGCACGCTCCCCATCACCCCCGTCCAGATCCTCTGGGTCAACATGATCACCGCCGTCACGCTGGCGCTGGCGCTGGCCTTCGAGCCCACCGAGGCCGACGTCATGGAGCGGCCGCCGCGCGATCCCCGGCGGGGGCTCCTCGACGGCTTCTTCGCGTGGCGGATCTTCTTCGTCTCGGTGATCATCTGCGCCGGGACCTTCGGGCTGTTCATCCTCATGCGGGCCTGGGACGCCCCCATCGAGTTGGCGCGCACCGTGGCCGTAAACACGCTGGTCGTCTTCCAGGCCTGGTACCTGCTCAACACCCGATTCCTCCGCCAGCCGGTGCTCTCCCCCCGCGGGCTGACCGGCAACCCCTACATCCTCGCCGCCATCGCCCTGGTCATTCTCTTCCAGCTCACCTTCACCTACCTGCCGCTGATGCAGAGGCTATTCGGCTCGGCGGGCATCCCGGCGATGCACTGGCTCATGATCGTCGCCGTGGCCTCCACGGTCTTCTTCCTCGTCGAGCTCGAGAAGCTCTACCTTCGCCGCCACCAGGAACTGGCGCCGTAGCCGCGCATGGCGCGTGCCAAGCCGTGCCGGCGCAGGAGGCCGAGGGAGAGCCGCAGGGGGCTTGCTGGCGGCGAAGCGAGGGGGAAAATGGACGCTGCGGGTCAAGTTTGCATGGGGTGTCTGTTTTCGCTGAGGAGAAGGCGGCCATGGCACGGCGGGACATCGAGGGTTCGCGGGCACTGGTCACAGGGGCCTCGAGCGGAATCGGTCGGGCCCTGGTCATCGAACTGGCCCGCGTCGGTGCCCGCGTCGTCGCCACGGCTCGCCGCGAAGACCGCCTCTTCGATCTTGTCGAAGAGGCGGCCGCCGAGGGAGCCCGCCTGGAGACGGTCGTCGGCGACATCACCGACGCGGTCATCCGCCAGCGGGCCCTGGACCGCGCGGTATCGGCGTTCGGCGGCCTGGACATCCTCGTGAACAACGCCGGGGTGGGGGCCATGGGCCGTTTCGAGAAGGCCGACCCGATCCGCCTCCGCCGCGTCATGGAGGTCAACCTCTTCGCTCTGGCGGAGATGACCCGGACCGCCATCCCCGTGCTCAGGCAGGGACGGAAGCCGATCGTGGTGAACGTGAGCTCGATCCTCGGGCACCGCGGCACGCCCCACAACAGCGAGTATTGCGCCAGCAAGTTCGCCGTCCAGGGCTTCAGCGAGGCGCTGCGCGCCGAGCTGTCGAGCCCCCCCCCGATCGACGTACTCGTCGTCAGCCCCGGCACCACGGAGACGGAATTCTTCGAGAGCGTCCTGGAGCGGACCAGCGCGCCGAAGTGGCCGGAGCACAAGGCCGTGCCGGCAGAGGTTGTGGCCCGCAAGACGGTTCGCGCCATCCGCCGCGGCAGCCACGAGATCGTCCCCTACACCTACGGCAAGATCCTCCTCTGGCTGAACCGCCTCTCCCCGCGGCTCGTCGATGCCCTCATGACCCGCTACGTCTAGTGGTCTGCCTAACTCGAGTGACCAGTAGTGGGCGGCACGCTCGGCCGTGAACCCTTTTGGGAATGACAGGACGCGTCCTTCCCGGAATGAGCGGGAGAGCGAATAGGCTATCTCTTCCCTCAGTTTCCTCGTGCTCGGTCTTCTCGACCGTTTCTTATCCCCTTCCCCTCCTCGGTTCCCCTCGGCGCCCTCCTGTCCGGTAAAGATCAGGCGATTGGAGGTGGTTCTTGCTCGAACAGGAGGGAACGGAGGAAACAGAGGAGTGGTTGCACAGAGGTGGACATTAGTAAACTCCAGCTGGACAGACCACGAGGCGCGTGGGGCTGCGCGGCGGCCGCCCTCTGCCGCCCGTTTTCAGCGGATGAGCTCGGCGTCGATGCGGTAGACGGCGCCGATGTACTTCTCCGAGCGATCCACGTGGAAGACGCCCCCTACGGCGACCCGCTTCGTGGTGTAGGTCGTGGTGCGGTCGCCGACGAGCCGCACGTGGATCATCTCCGTAGGCCTCGGGTTGGGAATGCAGTAAGCGCAGTCGGCCGAGGCCGGCGACATGAGGAACTCGGTCAAGCCCACGAGTTGGCGCCCCGGGTACATGAACCCGTGGATGAAGATTCGCTGCTTGTCGAGGGCCTCCGCCGCCTCGGGAATCGACTCCTCCTCGTCGTCGGGGTCCGGTTGGAGCATGCTGTAGGTGACTGGAGTGTAACCGCTGGGGATCTCGTTGTAGTAGCTGTAGATCCCCCACGCCCACCCGACGGCCCAGAAGACCAGGGCCAGGGCCACGCCGGCCACGGCGAGGGAGCGGCCGGTCTTCTCCTCGGGGGCCGCCTCGATCCGCGTCCACCCCCGCCAGGCCAGGGCCAGCGCCGCAAGGGGGACGGCGAAGAGCATCCAGTGGAAAAAGGTCACTACCGAGAGGAACCCCGCAACCAGCGCGGCGACGGCCAGGCCATCGACGTTGCGGTACTGTTGGATCGCTTCCTCGGCGACCAGCTCGTCGTCGTCGAAGTCGTCGTAGGGGTCGTAAAGGCGATTCGGGTCCAATTCGGTATTCATGGGGACGTCACGTCACGGGTGTGCCGTCAGCGAGCGGGCCACGTCGGTGCGATAGGCCGACAGGGCCGGTAGGTAGCCGACGATCGAGGCCAGCACGATCAGTGCGGGAATGAGGACCAACTCGATCGGCTGGAACTGCAAGGCGCTTACCGCCACGCCCGTGTGTTCCAGGATCAGGGGGCTGAAGATGCCCACCAACCCGTGGGCCAGCACCAGCCCCAGAATCCCACCCCCGACCGAGAGGAGGATCGACTCGAGGAGGATCACCAGCATCACCGTCCGCCGGCTGGCCCCCAGGGCCCGCATGATGGCGATCTCCCGCCGGCGGTCGCTCATCGAGTTGTAGATGCTCACGAGGATGCCGATGCCCGCCACCACCACGACCAGGGCGGCGAAGGCCAGGAGGATCATCTGGATGGGGCCGATGAGCCCTTCGAAGAGTGCGGCGATCTCCTCGGCGGGGGCGACCGCCTGGGCCACCCCCTCGGATTCGATGATGCGGCGCATCGCCATGGCGTCGCCCGCCCGGCCCATGCTCGTGGCCACGAGGATGGCGGTGACTTCCTTCTCCTCGTCGGGAATGGGTCCCTGGTGATGATGGGCGTGATCGCCGTGGCGCTGATCCGACGGATCGCGGTTGCCCCGGTCGTTCTCGTCGGGCGCCGTTTCCGCGGCGGCGGGATTCTCGGCGGCCGCGGCGGTCCGCCGCGGCTGCAGGGTGAGGGGCGCCTCCTCGTGGGCGTGTTCGAGGTAGAACCCCTCGATGTTCACGTAGAGGGCCTGGTCCACCGGCGTGCCCGTGTGGTCGAGAACACCCACGACCCGGAACGCGTTGTGCTCGTACCCGGTGTCGTCCGCGGCACTGAGGCCGTGCGTGGGGCGGAACGTATCGCCCACCTTCAGACCCGTCCGCCGGGCGACCACCGAGCCGACCACCGCGTCGTAATAGTTCTCTTCGAAGAAGTTCTGCCCTTCCGCGAAGGTATAGTACTGCCCGTCGCGGTACTGGAGGCGGTTGAACATGTCGGGCGTGGTGCCGATGACGCGGTAGCCCTGGTAGTTGTCTCCCATGGCAACCGGCACGGCGACCTCGGTGGTGAGCTGATACCGCCCGTCGACAAACTCCCGGTAGTAGGAGTGGGGGATGTTGCCGATGGGCCGCCGCATGTGGAAGACGGTGTTGAGGACGAGCTGGAGGCTGTCGCCCCGGGCTCCCACGATGAGGTCGTAGCCGCCGGAACCGCGGCGGAAGGACTGGTCGACGACGGAGTGGATGATCAGCACCGAGGCCACCAGGGCCACGCCCAGGGCCATGGAGACGGCCGTCAGGCTCGACGCCAGCGACCGCTGCTGGATGCTGCGCCAGGCGATTTTCCAGAGGCTCATCAGGCAGACACCGCAATCTGAATGTGATTGAAGGATTCCAGGCTCTCGCGCCGCTCGAACTGTCCGGCCACCTCGGGGGAATGGGTGACCATGAGCAGGGCCACGTTCTCCTCGTTGCAGGTCTCGCGGAGGAGGTCGACGATCTGCTGCTGGTGGCCGGAATCGATGTTCGCCGTGGGCTCGTCGGCCAGCAGCAGCTTGGGGCGGTTGACCAGCGCCCGCGCCACGGCCACCCGCTGCTGCTCGCCCACGGAGAGCATGGGCGGCTTGTGCGTGAGGCGGTGGCCCAGGCCCACGCGCTCGAGGAGGTGCTGCGCCCGCGACGTGTCGCTGCGGCCCGCCGCGAAGGTCATGCCCAGGAGAACGTTCTCCAGGGCGGAAAAACCCGGGAGGAGGTTGAAGGTCTGAAAAACGTAGCCGATCTTTTCGGCGCGGTAGCGGTCGCGCTCGGCCTCGGGCATGAGGGTGATGTCCATGCCGTCGACGCGGACCTGGCCCGAGTCGGGCCGGCTGATGCCCGCCACCACGTGAAGCAGCGTGGTCTTCCCGCAACCGCTGGGGCCCACCAGCACCGCCTGCTCCCCCCCCTGGAGCTCGAAATGCCGGATATTGAGGATGGGGAGCTTACCTCCGTCCGGCTCGACAAATGCCTTGCGGATCTTCTTCAATTCCAACATGGCGGGAATCCCCAGCTCGAGCGACCTTGTGAGGAGGTGACTTGCCAAACTGTACCGACGCGCCCACTACGGGGTGGCACGCACGTGCCCGCCTAGGACTGGGTGGTACCTGCCCAATCTAGAAAGCGGCCCATCGCCACCAACTCCCTTCGCATCCTGCTACGCATCCTGCCGAGGTGTGGTTCGCAATGCCCGGCAGCCGATGCCTACCAACCAGTTTAACCTACCATTCCCGGGTAGGCAGATGGGTGACCATTCAGCGGGAGTGGTTCAGTATTTCGGCAGCCTGCCTGGACGAACTCCGGCGGATTGTGCCCTCATCGCTGCTCGAGTCCTTCCGAACCACTTTTTCATCGTGCAGCGACCAGGAAGTCACCCGCAAAGAGGTGTACACCACCACCCCAATACGGCTGGTTCGGAATTGTGGCAGGATGGTGCCCTCACCGTTCAAACCGTCCCTTATCCGCCGCCCACACTTCAGACGCGTGGACTGGGAATCCCCGTAACCGTTCACGGGCCGGCCGGGGACTGGTCCATTTTTCGGCCAATAGAGTCTTTAGCGACCGCCGATACCCGAAAAATGGACCTGTCGCCTTACCCCGCCGCGGCGTGCCGGGCGAAGGGGACAGCCCCATTTTCGCGGCCGAATAGCGTTACCCACGAGGAATACTCTCTATGGCCGCGAAGATCGGGACGGTCCCCGGTGAACGGTTACGAATCCCCTCCGGCGTCGCCGCCGCCCACCTACTCCTCGCAGAGCGGTTTCTTCTTCTCGGTGATGTTCGGCGACTGGGGCGCCATTTCGGCGTTCAACTCAATGTACTCCTTCCACTCGTCGGGCACATTGGCGTCGAGGAAGATCGCCTCCACGGGACACTCAGGGACGCACGCCTCGCAATCGATGCACTCGTCGGGGTGAATATAGAGCATCCGTTCACCCTCGTAAAAGCACTCGACAGGGCAGACCACCACGCAGTCGGTGTACTTGCAATCGACGCACGGCTTGCAGACGACGTGGGTCATTCGCGGAGTTCTCCTGGAAAGTTGCAACGGGCGAACAGGGAGCGAGGAAGGGTTTTCCGCCCCCCCACCACCGCCTCCCTTGGAGAAGTAGACAAGACGGCAGACGGCAAGTCAACAGGACCGGCTGGAAGAACGCGGGCCGGCGCGCAAAAAAAGCCCGCCGTGCGCCAGTCAGGCATCGACGCACAACGGGCTCCCACCGCGGGAATAACGCCTGACGCCTCGTGCGGTGTCCCTGTCGGGCCGCCGGCGGTGAGGCAGCCGCACCTGGATAGGCCCGACACCCTAATCCTACCTCGAAAGAGAGCCGAGGCAAGTCTCCGCCGGACACCTTGGGTGGTGACCCGCTTCCAGCCGTGCTCGCACCCTGCGAGGCTTTGCGACCGCCTGACGGCGCCGTGGCCGAGCAGGGGTGGACCTGCCCGGCCACGGCAGATGGCCCGCTCAATTGCCGCGAATCACCACGAAGCGGTTGCCCGCGGGGGTCCGAACCAGCAGCAGTACGCCGTTCTCGAGCGAAACGCCTTCCATCGCCTCCTCGAACTCGGCGACCGAGGTCACGGTCTCCTGACCGACGCGAAGAATCAGCTGCCCCTCGCTCAGACCCGCCATTGAGGCCGGCGACCCCCGCGCCACGCGCGTGATCAGCGCTCCCTTCTGGCCGGTGTAGCCGAGCTGCTCGGCCTGCTCCGCGGTCATCTCCGAGACCTCCAGCCCCAGTTCGTCATGGGAGTAGCCCTCCTCAGGAGCGGGGGCCCGCCGGGAGATGTCCGGCTGCGGGGAAAAATCTTCGGCCATCGACTCCAGGGTTACGGTGAGCGTCATCCGCTCGCCGTCGCGGAGGATCTCGATCTCCTGCTCAGCACCCGGCGCCGAACGCTCCACGACCTCCTGGAGTTCGCGGGTGGTCGTCACCGGCCGGCCAGCGAAAGAGAGGATCACGTCGCCGGGCTCCAGGCCGGCTTTGGCAGCGGGGGTGTCGCGGTGGGCCTCCATCACCAACACGCCGCCGCGGACCGGGACGCCCACATGGTCGGCCAAATCCGCGGTGATCGGTCTGATGGACACCCCGAGATACGCCCGCCTTACCGTGCCGTGCTCGACGAGTTGCTCGCTGACCCATCGGGCCAGATTGATGGGGATGGCGAAGCCGATCCCCTGGAACCCGCCGCTCCGCGAGGCGATCGCCGTGTTGATCCCCACGACGGTTCCGTCCAGCGCCACGAGCGGCCCCCCCGAATTGCCGGGGTTGATGGCCGCGTCCGTCTGCAGAAAGATCGCCCGCTCGGCACGGCGGGAACCGCTGAGGGTACGCCCCCTGGCACTGATGATCCCGGCACTCACCGTGTGGCTGAGCTCGAAGGGGTTCCCCATCGCGACCACCCAATCGCCAATCTCGAGCTCGTCGGAGTCGCCCAGGCGGGCCACCGGGAGCGGCGAATCGGTCTCGATTCGGAGCACCGCCAGATCGGTGCGCAAGTCGGACCTGATGTCCGTGGCTTTGAATTGCCTGCCGTCGGCCAGCTCCACGAGGACTTCATCGGCCCCATCGACCACGTGACTGTTGGTGAGGATGATCCCCTCCGCATCGACGATCACCCCGGAGCCGACTCCGCGGCGCATCGGTTGGTCGGGCATCTGCGGGAGACCCTCAAAGCGATCGAAGAACTCCTCAGGGAAGAAATCCTCCCATGGCGTTCCCTCGAAGGGGTGGGGGCGACGCGGAGCCGGACGGCGCTCGGCAGGCTGGGGTCGCACGGTGCTCTCCACCTTGACCACTGCCGGCATCACTTCGCGGACCGCCGACCGGAAGGCCCGGGAGATCGCCTGCGCTTGCGCCACCGCCTCTTTGTCGGCCGGGTCGCGAGTCTCTCCATTGATGGCATAGACCGCGGCACCGCCGGCGAGAACGCCGAGGAGCAGCAACCCCACCAGCAACGGCGACCTCTTGCAATCCAACATACCTGGACGATCGATCATGTTTCTTTCCTCCTTTCGACCCGCCTTGCCGGCACGAGCGTGGGGCCCTCGCGGGGGAGCCAGCCGGCACTCTAACGACCCATTACGAATCCTCGCGACGCTTCGTTCACTGGGGAGGCAGCCGCGAGATCGGCCCGAAATGGGCGGACTGCTGACGTCCGGAAGCCGGCCGGCACACCACCAGTGCCACCCTTATCGGGAACCATTCCCAGAGCTGCGGCCCGTACCCCGAGGCTAATCTACCCTACTGCTGCGCGCTGGAAGAAGCCTTCCCCTTACAAGAGAATTGTTGCCGCCGCACGCCGGCGTCTTGCACCGCCAACCGCGTCCCGGCCCGGGCTACGGGGCTTCGGCCGTGCGAATGCCGCGGGTTTTTCCAGGGCGACCCCTGCGCGAGGCGGAGGAGGGAGAGTAGGCGTCCAGCTCACCGAGCCGAGACCCTAAGCCGTTTCGTGCTCGTGCGACTCACTCGGACGTCACCTGGGCGTGGACCTGCGCCTCGGCGGTGGCCGAGTCCGCCGCATCCGTGCGGATGACCACCCGCGCGGAATGCCGTCCCAGGTCGCGGGCGGTGAAGGTTACCGGCACCACGTGCAGGGGCCGCGAGCCCTCGGGGACGGCGAAGCGGAACTGCCCGTCGTCGCACTCGATGGCCACGATCTCGACGGGGGCGCGGCTTTGCACCACGAGGTTCCGCGTCACGCTCTCTCCGAGGCGCACGACCCCCATCGTCAGCGAGGCGGGGCGGACGGACAGCGAGGGGACCACCAGCGCCTCCACCTGAACGGGGACGCGGGCCTTTCGCCGATCCTCGTCATCGCTGACCAGGATCACCTCCTCGTGGAGGTAGCCGGACGGCGCGTCGGTCCCCAGGGTGACGACCAGGTTGTAATCCACGCGTTGGCCGTCCCGCGCCGCCTCCTTAAGAACCACGTCGAGGAACTCGCTGGGGTTCTCCACGTCGAGAAGCTGCCAGTCGCCGCGGCCGGCGTAGCGGACCGAAACCTCGCGCCGCGCCGTCTCCCCCTCCGAGACAGAGCCGAATTCCACCTTTCCCGGCTGAAGAACGACGTCTCCGCGGATGTAGCACTCCAGGTAGAGCTGCACTTCGGCAGGGAACGGTTCGTCGAAGACCACCGTGAGCGTCGAGTCGGTCCGACCCAGGAACCGCCGGGTGTCGAACGCGGCTACGACGCGGCCCGTCTCGTAGGTCCGCACCGCCTCCTCGGGATACTCGGGGACCGTACACGCGCAGGTGGAGCGGATCGAGGCAATGCGAACATCCTCGACATACGGGTTGGTGAAGGTGAAGACGTGCTCGATCTTCGACCCGCGAGCCACGACGCCCAGATCGTGCCGGAGCTCCTCGAACATCGCCCGCGCCCACTCCTGACCGCCCGCGACGCCCGCGCCGACGAGTACCACCATCGCGCCCGCGAACCCCCGTAGCGCCATCGATTCGAACCCTCCATTCTTCCGGAGTCCCCCAGCCGCTCCGGCCGGCCCACATCCGTGCGGCGGCGAAGTATCGCCGGATCGCCTGCCGGTGTCAACGGCGACTGCAGCGGGAAAAAAGACGGGACCTCAGTAGCGAAGCGGGCGAACAGGATGGTGAGCCGGTGGGGCTACGACGGTCCAAGTCACCGAGAACTCATCGATGTCGAATTGTGAAGGCAGACCAGGCAAAGGGTTGTGGAACAGAGGATTGCCCTTCTCTTGCCACCCATAGCGGCAGGAGGGGTTGACGGGGGAGCTGAAATCGCCCAATCTTCGCCGTTTCGCCCTGTTCGCCCGGCAGTGCCGGTTGCTGGCTTCTGGGAGGCCGATTCGTGGACTATTGGAAAGACAAGGTGGCGCTGGTCACCGGCAGTTCGAGTGGTCTGGGACTGGCCATTGCGGAGGGGTTTGTCGAGGCCGGCGCCCGCGTGACCGTCGTAGGGCTCGAGCGCGAAGCGGTCGAGGAGGCGGTCGCCGGAATGCAGCGCGCCGGGGCCGAGGTACTCGGCCTGGCAGCCGATCTTAGACGGCAAGAGGAGGTGCAGCGCGTGGTCCAGGAGACGGCCGAGCACTTCGGCGCGCTCGATGTCCTCGTCAACAATGCCGGCCGCTCCATGCGGGGAATGGTCGCCGAGACGACCGCCGAGCAGTTCCGCGAGCTGATGGAGTTGAACTTCATTGCCCTGGTCCGCTGTACGCGCGAAGCCCTTCCCCACCTCCTGGCGCGCCGGGGCCACGTGGTGAACATCGGCTCGCTGGCGGCCAAGTCGGCATCGCGCTGGGTGGGCGCCTATCCGGCGACGAAGTTCGCCGTAGCCGCCTATTCGCAGCAGCTGCGGCTCGAGTTGGGCGAGTCCGGGCTCCACGTTCTCCTGGTCTGCCCGGGACCGATCGCCCGCGACACCCCGCGGCTCTACCCGCTGGAAGGCCTGGAGGGCATCCCCGAGCGGGCCCGCCGGGCGGGGGCCGGAGTGAAGACGAAGGCCATCGACCCGCAGCGGTTGGTCGGCGCCATCCTCGATGCCTGCGCGCGCCGCCGCCCCGAACTGGTCGTGCCCGCCAAGGCTCGGGTCCTCTTCGCGCTCGCCCAGCTTTCCCCCCGGTTGGGCGACTGGCTGGTGAAGCGATTCACGTAGCGGCTGCGAACCGCCCCTTGCCCGGCGGGGGGCCATCTGGCACCATAGAGGCTCGCCACAGATCCCCATGGTTACCTGCCGGGCCCGCCTTCGGGCGGCGGACCGTACCAGCTTCACCCCTCACGGAGACTGCCCCATGGCCGCGTTCCCCGAGATCAGCAAGATCCAATTCGAGGGCCCCGATTCCCGCAACCCGCTCGCCTTCCGCCACTACGACGAGAACGAGCTCGTCGAGGGGAAGCCGATGAAGGAGCAACACCGTTTCAGCGTCGCCTATTGGCATACGATGCGGGGTGCGGGGAGCGACCCCTTCGGCCCGGGCACCATGCTCCGCCCCTGGGAAGGGCCCGAAGATACGGTGGAGAACGCCGTCAACCGCGTTAAGGTGGCCTTCGAGTTCTTCGAGAAGCTGGGGGCCGGCTTCTTCTGCTTCCACGACCGTGACGTGGCCCCCGAAGGGAAGAACCTCGCCGAGACGAACAAGAATCTCGATGCCGTGGTGAAAGTCATCAAGGAGGAGATAGACCGCACCGGCGTGCGGCTCCTCTGGGGCACGGCGAACCTTTTCAGCAACCCCCGCTACGTCCACGGCGCCGCCACGAGCTGCAACGCCGACGCCTTCGCCTACGCCGCCGCCCAAGTGAAGAAGGCCCTCGAGGTGACCAAGGAGCTCGGCGGCGACGGCTACGTCTTCTGGGGCGGCCGGGAGGGCTACTCGACCCTTTGGAACACCGACATGAAGCGCGAGCTGGACCACCTCGCCCGCTTCATGCACATGGCGGTCGATTATGCCAAGGAAATCGGCTTTTCGGGCCAGTTCTACTTCGAGCCCAAGCCCAAGGAGCCCACCAAGCACCAGTACGACTTCGACGCCGCCGCCTGCATCAACTTCCTGCGGGCCTACGGCCTGACGGACCACGTGAAGCTGAACATCGAGACGAACCACGCCACGCTCGCCGGCCACACCGTCGAGCACGAGCTCGAGTACGCCGGCTCACAGGGTTTTCTCGGCTCGGTGGACGCCAATTCCGGCGACCTGCTCCTCGGCTGGGACACCGACCAGTTCCCCACCGACGTCTACCTGACGACGAAGATCATGCTCGCCTTCCTCAAGTACGGGGGCGTCGCCCCGGGCGGCGTCAATTTCGACGCCAAGCTCCGCCGCGAGAGCTTTGAGCCGGTGGATCTCTTCTACGCCCACATCGGCGGCATGGATACCTTCGCCAAGGGGCTGAAGATCGCCGCCGCCATCCGCGCCGACGGCGAGGTGGCGCGCATGGTCCAGGATCGCTACAGTTCCTGGGACGGTGGCGTCGGTGCCGAGATCGAGGCCGGCAAGCACGACTTCGCGTCGTTGGAGAAGTACATGATCGAGAAGGGCGACGTGACGCCCAACACCTCGGGTCGCCAGGAGCTCTTCGAGAACGTCGTCAATCGCTACACGATCTGACGATCTGCCGTTCCTGGTACCATGAAAACGCCGTCGATTCGCCGAGGTAGGGGGCCTGCCCCGGGCCGCCGCTGGTCGTGGGGTACTCTGACCATGTGGATCGCGGCCTGCCTGGGCGTGGCCGTGCTGGTGGGCTGGGCCTCGATGACCATCGAGAGTCTCTTTGCCCCGCTGCTCTTTTTCCCCCTGCTGGTCGGGGTCTTTTTCGGCGGACTGGCGCTGGGGCTTCTCCGCCAGTGCAACGTGGGGAGCCGCGCGGTGGTGACGGCGGTGCTCGTCGTCGGCGGCGGGGTCTTGGTGGTCACGCAGCACTACGCGCACTACCACCAGGCCCTGGAAGAGGACGCCGCGCTCGAGGCCCGCCTCGAGCCGTGGAGGGGCGCATTTCCCGAAGGCCTCCCGGAACGGCTCGAGCCGCAACGCGGGTTTTTCAACTTCCTCGTGCAACAGGCCGCTGCCGGTCGGCCGTACCTCTACGGCTGCACGGCGCGGGGGGTGTGGGCCTGGGCGAGCTGGGGCCTGGACGCGGCCATCCTCATCGCCGCGGCGTTGGGCGTCGTCCTGCCCGCACTCGGCCAACCCTACTGCACCGAATGCCGCCACTGGTATCGCACGACCCGCTCCCAGCGCTTGGACCGGGAGCAGGCGCAGCGGTTGGCTGCCCTCGCCGGGGCCGAGGTCCCTGCCGTCGTGCAGAGCGTCCGCGTTCGCCTGCTGAACTGCCAGGGGGGCTGCGGGCCGACGGGACTGGTCCTTACCGCCCGCCGCCCCGAAGGCGTCTTCGCGGCCTCCGCCTGGCTCGACGCCGCGGCGCGCCGGCGGGCGGCGGAAATCCTCGACACCGCCCACCCCCCCCGCGGCGAACCGCCGAGCTCCGCTGCGGAAGCCCCCCCGCAACCGGACGGCGAGGAGCCCGATCCGGCTGGCGACGGCGACGCGCCCCCCGTCGACGGCGACCTGTAAGAAGGGTGAGAAAGGTGCAGGGTAAGGGAAAGGCAATGACCGAGATCATGGGTATCGGAACCGACATCACCGAGTGCCTGAGGATCGCGCGGATGATCGAGCGGCACGGAGAGCTGTTCCTTGCCCGCGTCTTCACGCCCGGCGAACTCCACTACTGCCAGAACCGCAAGCAGGCCACGCAGCACTTCACCGGCCGCTGGGCCGCCAAGGAGGCGGTGCTCAAGGCCCTGGGGACCGGCTGGCGGCAGGGGATTTCCTGGCGCGACGTCGAAATCCTCAACGAGCCCGGCGGCCGTCCCGCAGTTCACGTCCACGGCGGCGCCCGCGAGGCATGCGCGCAGATGGGCATCACCCAGGTGCTCGTGAGCATTTCCCACTGCCACACCCACGCCACGGCCTACGCCATCGCCCTCGGCGAAGCGGCCGCAGAGGGGGGGGAGGGTTGAGTTTTCAGTTTTCAGCGTTCAGAAAGTGGAATTGGGTGCGGGTTCGCCATTCCCCTGAGGAGTTTCAGTCTCCGAGCCGCCGGATCTTCCTTCCGAGAACGGTACGCCGCACAGGCCTCTGTGCGGTGCTGCGGCCGAGCAAGATGAAGCCAGAGGGTTGACCTTCGGGCACGAGAGGATGTGCCAAGGGAAAGCCTCCTCGGGCGCGGTGCGGCACAGGGGCCCGTGCCGCATACTGAACACCGAAAACTCCCCCCTCACATCGCTCCCCGGCCGTGGAGGACGGAGAGCACCGTCTCCACCACGCGGGTGAGCTGGCCCGCGTCGGCCGCCAGAGGCGCCTTTTCCTTGCCGGCCTCCTCGGTGGCGAAGCCTTCCTCGGCGAAGACCGCCGCCAGCCGCCTCCGCAGCGTGGCCAGCTTGGTCCGGTGTTCTTCGGAAAGGGGCTGCCGGGAACGCCCCATGCGAAACCCCCGCAGCGAAACCGCCTCGCGGAATCCCTCGGGGAAGTCGACCGAGAGAAGCGCCTCGTCGAAGAGCCGCCGCAACCGGTACTGCACGGCGGCCGCCTCGGTCCAGCGGCCGGCCGCGCAGAGGTCGAATATCTTCCGCGTCAGCTCGGGGACGAAGCCGCTCGAGGCGTGGGTGCCGCCGTCGCAGCCGACGAGCAGCATGGGGACCAGCACGGCTTCCCATCCGGTGAGGAAGCTGAAGTCCGGCCGGTTGGGGCGCACCGCCTCGATCATCCGCATCATCGCCGCCACGTCGCCGGAGGAGTCCTTGATGCCCACGATCCGCGGGCAGGCTTCGCTCAGGCGGCGGATCGTCGTTAAGTCGATAGGCGAGGCGAACATGGGGATGTTGTACAGCGTGACGTCCACAGGCGAGTGCCGCCCGATCTCGTAGAAGTAGGCGTACACATTGTCCGGGCTCAGGCGGTAATAGAAGGGCGCCACGATGGCCACGGCCCGCACGCCCATACCCGCATAGGCCTCGCAGGCGGTCAACGTCTCGTGGACGTTGGCCTCCGCGGCCCCCGCAAGGATGGGGACGCGGCCCGCTGTCGCTTCCACGGTCCGCTCGACGATCCGCCGCCGTTCCTGGGCCGTGAAGCGGATGAACTCGCTTGTCGAGCCGTTCGGGTACAGCCCGTGGACTCCCCGGCGAACGAGCCAGTCGACGTAGCGGCAGAGTTCCGCCTCGTCGATGGCCCCGCTCTCCTCGAGCGGCACCATGAAGGGCGTGTAGATCCCGCGAATCGTGCCTTGGCCGGTCATCGTCTCCTGCCTTCTCTGGACGGCGTCTTTCGGTATGCGGTACAGGCCCCTGTGCCGCAAGGTGCGCGAGGCAGCTTTCCCTGGAAAACCCCCCTCGGCCGCGAACCATCGTCCCCTCTGCTTCGTCGTACTCGGCCGCAGCACCGCACAGAGGCCTGTAGTACGCGGCACAGGCCTCTGTGCCGTGCCGTGCCCGAGCAGACCTTTCCTTGGCAGGTCCTCTCGTGCCCGAAGATCACTCCCTCTGCTTCGTCGTACTCGGCCGCAGCACGCCACAGAGGCCTGTGCGGCGTACACTACCTGGCACGCACGCGGTATAATGGATAGTTCTTGCGGGATCAGACCCTCAACTATAGCTTCCCCGCCACCCGCTTGCCACGATGCAGCACCGCCGGAAAACGTCGCTGAGCGACCGGGAAGTGGCTTCCCCGGCAACCCGATCGGTCGCAGCGTCGCGCCGCCCCTTCTGGCTCGTACTCGGCATCGCTGCCGGCGCAGCCTATCTGCTCGCTTTCTACGCCGCGCCGCTCCCCTCGTTCGAAGCGATGTTCGAGGGCCAGTTCTACCGTTTTGACCTCATCGTGCTGGCTGCCGATCCGGCGTCGCTCGCCGCGGCCTTCTTCGGCGATCCGCCGCAAGTAGTACTGCGCGATCGCCTGGCGATCCTGGCTGCGGCCGCGGCGATCGCCGCCGTGGCTGCGGCTGCGGGCTGGCTCCTCCTCGCGGCCTTGGGACTCGATCGCCGGCTGGACCGGCTCGAAACGGCGGTCTTCGCCCTGGCCGCGGGAATGAACGTCGTCTCCACGTATGTGCTCGCCGTGGGACTGCTGGGGTGGATCCATCACTTGCTGGTCTACACCGTCCCCGCGGCTCTTGTGCTGGCGGCGGCAGGCCGGATCTCTTGGCGGCGGTCCCTCCGGCCATCAACCGACCCCCATGCGCGGCGGGGGCACCGCGAGGCCGTTCGGCTCTCCGCGTCGCCGGCCGGCCAGTCTCTCTACCCCTCGCCGCCCGACGAAGCGGAGCCGCTGGGTCCCCGCTGGCTCTGGGCAGCGCTCCCTTTCACCCTGGTGATCCTCTTCGGCGGCTTGCTCCCGCCGATCGATTTCGACGTCCGCGAATACCACCTTCAGGCCCCCAAGGAGTTCTATCAGCAGGGCCGAGTCGATTTCCTCCCCCACAACGTCTACGGCAATATGCCGCTGGGGGCGACCATGCCGGCTGCGGCAGGAATGGCCGTGCTCGACGACTGGTGGCGGGGGGCTCTCGTGGGGAAGACGCTGGTGGCCGCCTTCGCCCCGCTGACCGCCCTGGCGCTGTTCGCCGCCGGGCGGCGGTTCTTCAACTCGGCCGCCGTCGGGGCCCTTGCCGCCGTGGTCTTCCTCTCCACGCCATGGATCGTGCAGGTCTCCACGTTGGGGCTCGTCGAGGGAGCCTCCGCCTGCTACCTCTTCCTCGCCTTCTATGCCTTCGCCTGCTACCGCGGCAACGGAGCAAGTGAAAAGGACGCTGGAGAGGGAGCCGAGGTCGCTCGCCGGGAAAGTCCCGGCCGCGATGGCGCCCCCGGCAGCCTGGCGATGCTCGCCGCGGCGGGCTACTTTGCGGGGGCCGGCCTGGCGGTCAAATACCCCGCGGCCCTCCTGGTGATCGTGCCCCTGGTGGCGGCCACGGCCTTCGGGGTCTGGCGCTCGCGAGCAGCGGTCGCCCGTAGGCCGGACGCGCCTCTCCGGCTCGGCAGCAATATTTCGCGAATCTGGCTACCTGTCGCGGTGGTGGTACTGGCGGTGGCGGCGGGCGGGGGGCTCTGGCTGGCCAAGAACGCCGCGCTAAGCGGCAACCCAACCTATCCGCTCCTCTACCGCGTCTTCGGCGGCGCCACGCGGACCGAAGCCAAGGACCGGCAGTGGCAGGATGCCCACCGTCCCGACGGCTACCACCCCGCCATGCTCGCCGCCGACCTCCGCCGCCTGCTGCTCGGCAGCGAGTGGCACAGCCCCCTGGTGATGCCCCTGGCGGCCCTGGCCCTGGTGCGGCTGCGGCGGCTCGACGACCGGCGACGGCGTACGGTGCTCCTGACGGCCGGCTACGCGGCCTTCGTCTTGATGTGCTGGTGGCTCTTCACCCACCGTATCGACCGCTTCTGGCTCCCGGCATTGCCGCTGTTGGCATTGCTGGCGGGCGTCGGCGCGGGCTGGAGCAGCGCGGCCTGGTGGCGGAGGACGGCGGCCGCCGTCGTGGGGCTGGCCCTGCTGGCCAACCTGGTTACGGTCGTCTCGGGTGCGTGCGGCGACAACCACTACTTCCGGAGCCTGGCCCATCTCCGTGCCGATCCCCTGCGGGTCGACCCCTGGCACCTCCATTTCAATGCCCACTGGCCCGGTGGGCGGCTCCTCACCGTGGGGGATGCCGCGGTCTTCGACCTCGCCATGCCGATCGACTACAATACCTGCTTCGACGATTGCCGCTTCGAGCTGCTCGTCAAAGATCGCTCGCCGGACGAAATCCGTGCCGCCCTCGCCGACCGCGAGATCACGCACGTCTATATCGCCTGGCACGAGATCGCCCGTTACCGGCGGACCTACGGCTACAGCGACTTCATCCAGCCCGAGGTCGTCGAGCGGCTGGTCGCCGCCGACATCCTCGAACCCCTGCCCCTTATCGACGGCCATCCCGGCCGCGGCTACCGCGTGGTGACGACGCCGGCTGGAGTGCGGCGGGCACCCTAAGGAACCACTAGTGTGGCGGCAATCCGGTCTGCCGGAAGATCGGGGGGGACGACCGCAAGGGCGTAGCGGGCGATCGCCTCGTTGTATTCGGTCAGGGCGGCGAGGAAAGCGCGCGAGTGCTCGAACTGGGCTCCCGCCGCGGTCAGTGCCGGGATGAGGGCCTGTCGGTATCCGCCGCCGGCCGGCTGGCCGGCTGGTCGTCCCGAGGGGGCACGGGAACCAGCGGCGGGTCCGGCTGCAGACCATCCTCGGCGGAGAGCACCTCATCGAGCGGTGCCGCCCCTCCCCCAGGGGCCATACTGCGTGGCGGTGCCGCCGGGCGAAGCGTTCCCAGGTCGCGAGGCAGTTCGCGGGGGGCGGCCGGGGGCGCTTCCTGCGATGAAGGAGAGAACGGCGGGGTGGCCGGGGTGTCTTCAAACCCCGCCGGGGCTGCCTGAGGCTCGATGGTGGTTGCCGGCCGTTCGCCCGCACGGCCCACCGGGGCGGCGCGCTCCGGCGGGGCGGTCGCCGCGGGAGTCGTCGCAGGGATGAGCATTCGTACCAGCGTGTCGTTCGCAACGGGATAGGCTACCGCGACGCTGGCATACGCGACGATCTCGTGGTTGTACTGGCGGGCCAATTCCGCGAGCGAACGGTACTGGCTCCCCCACTGGTCGAGGACCTCGAGCAACTCGGCCGCACCGCTCTGGCCGGCCTCCACCTCGTCGAGGGCACCCTCCAGGGCATCCCAGGCCGCCTGCACGGCCTCGGCGCGGGCCTCCAAGGCCTGCTGCCGGATGGGGAGGGTGCGGTTCAGCAGGCGCGCCTGGGCCGGGGGTACCCGAGCGGCAAACAACTGTTCGAAGCGCGTGCGGTAGCGTCCTGTGTAGGGGCGGTCGACGGGCAGCAGGGGGAGAGAGTCACCCATCCCCGTCTCCTGCCCCAACTGGTGCCGAGCCGAAACGACCTTGAGCTCAGCCTCGCTCACTGCCGCGCGGGAGGCCGCCAACATCGTCTGGAAAAGGGGGTCGTCGTCCATGACCTCCTGCAATCCATCCAGGATGCCGTGCCGTTGCCGCTCGATTCCCTCGTTGGCCATGGCGGCACTCAGGTCCCAGTAGGCCCGCGTGATTGCCCGTCGGCGGGAAGGGTCCCGGGTATTGCCGAGGGCAGCCAGCAGCGTCGTACCCCGGCCCTCCACCGGCTCCAGACCGGGCGGGTCGAGGGCCGCCGCCAGCAGGTCGCTCGCCAGGGTCCGCTGGGTCGGCGGCGGTGGTCGCTCCGGCTCAGCCTCGGCGGCGAACGGTTCCACCGGGCGCGCGGGTGCTTCCGGCTGGCGCGGCCTGGCACCGGGCATCTCGTCCGGTACGCCCCCTGTCGCCGGAAAGCGGTCGAACAGGTCCGCCGGCCGTTCCAGTTGGCCGCCGGGCTGCTCCCAGAGAGGTCTTTCCCCAGGTTCCGCCGCATCGGTTGCGTGCTCGTCGGCCGCGGATGCATCTTCGGCGGGAACAGTGTCCACTTCGGGGCGGTCTTCGTCCTCTGCGGGGCGTTCTTCTCCGGCTAGGGGATCCCATGGCGGCGGCGCCCCTTGGGAGGAGCCGATCCCCGTGGGTTGCGGATCGGGCGTGCGGATCGGCTCCGGATCGGGAATCGCGTCGCTGTCCTCCCCTACTGCGAAGTCCGCCTTTTCGGCTTGACTGCGGGCATCCTGCGGCCAGTCCTGGGCCCCGACAGCCCCGATCAGCAGCAGCCAACCGATCATTGCCAGTGTCACGAGCATGATCTGTCTCCTCATCTGATTCGACGACAACGGGGACGACATCCCGTAACCTGCCACTTTTGTCGTTTCCCGTCAATTGCGGGCACGGGGAAACCCGCTTCGCTCCAGGGCGTGGGCCCGCCGCGCGCCTCGCCAGAAGCCGCGAACATGTTATGATTGAAGGGATTAGGCTGGGCGGCCTCCCGGTGGGTGGGGCGGAATGAACCTCTTGTGGATTCCTGTTGTTGCCACGGAACGGGAGCGCGCACACCGCACGGCTTGGGGGGCTGCGCCGCATCTGGTCCGAGTACGAATGGGTGTCACGAAATGATGCGATGTTTCCGGCGACGACCGGGCACGACCATCTTCGGTCTGCTCTCGATCGGCGCCATGCTGGCAACGGCGGTGGCGATCGGCGGGCGCTGGCCCTACCGCCTCGCCGATCCGCAAACGGCTGATCGCGAGGGCCTGGTCCGCTGGCTGGTCGTTCGCGACCTAGCAAGGGAATCCTACGAGAATCAGCAGGTGCTGGCGTACCGTCTGGATGAAGAGTTCTTCACCGCGGACTTCGATTGGAATGAAGTGAGCGGACAGCTCTCGGCACCACAGCAGCGCCAGCTGATCGAGAACCTGGTGGTCCTCTTCGTCCCCTGGTGCCGCGACAAGGCGGCGCATTTCGCCACCCAGACCCCCGAAGGGCGCGAGACCTTCCTCGACGAGACGCTCGACCGCCTCGAGCTTCTCGTACGCGCCGGGGAGATGATCGGGCAGGGTGAAGGCGACCTTTCCGAGACGCTGGCGACACGGATGCTCGGCGAGGCGGAAAAGCTCCCCTTGGGGATCCCGGGTCGTGAGGCCGACGAGGTGCGGCACTTCCTCGATTCGCTCAGGCACCGCTGGCTTGTCCGGCAGTTCGGCCGGTGGTTCCCGCCGTCCTGAGGAGACAGCCACCTGTCGGTCGGAAACTGAGGCTCAAATCAACGGGGCCGCCGGGGGACAAGCGCCTGTTCCGCTTCGCTCTCGATCTCGTCACGATCCAGGGGATGCCAAAGGGGGTGGCCGATGCGAACGCGCTCGGCAAGCACCTCCAGTTTCTCGGGCGTACCCGGCATGGCGTCGGTCGCGGCAAACTCGTCGGAAGCCACCTCCGGCGGCTCGAAGTCCCACGTGCCTTCCCTGATCGCTTCCAGAACAGACTTGGCCACGGCACTCCTCCTAAGCAACGATTCTGCCGGCTGCCGCGGAAATGCCAACAGCCACCGGCACGCCTCGTTCGAGTCGACCACCACTCTGCCGAGGGGATCTGCTTCAGCGCGCGTCCGCGGGGCCATGACCCGCGCTCACCCAAACCCCCGACGACACAGACCGCGTCCGGCCGGTCGAGAGACCGGCATACGATGACAGGACCGGTGCACGAGAGCCGTGTGCGCCGGCACCGAAAAGGTGTAGTATCTGGCTGCCCGCCAAGTTTGTCAAGTATTTCCCTTCGGGCTCGGAGCATTTTTTTGTTCGGCAGCACCTCTTGGCGGCAGGCGATTTCGTATAGACTTTTTTTGGGGTGGCCAGAGGCACTCCGGACACGGGTAGGGTGCGAAACATCGCAGTGGCAGTCTGTGATTCCTACCGGCAGTGCGACGGGTGGCAGCACAACCCCTGGAGGAATTCAAGACCCGTGGCCCACCGCGAAATCCGAACTCCCGCCGAACTGGCAGCCTATTGCCGCGGGCTGGTTCGCTGCAAGTCGATCGCCCTCGATACTGAGTTCGTCGCCGAACGCAGCTACCGGCCGGTGCTCTGCCTGGTGCAGGTCGTTGCTGACGGGGAGCCGGCGTTGATTGACCCTCTTGCCGCAGGGGATATGACCCCCTTCTGGGCCGCCTTGGCCGAGGGCGCCCACGAGACGATCGTCCACGCGGGGCGCGGCGAAGTGGAGTTCTGTCTCGAGGCAGTCGGCCGGCGGCCGGCGAACCTCGTCGACGTGCAGATCGCCGCCGGGCTGGCCGGCATCGAATACCCGGCGGGATACGGGACGCTGATCACCCGCCTGCTCAAAGTGTCGCCGGATAAGCACGAAACGCGGACCGACTGGCGGCAGCGGCCCCTCTCCAAACGGCAAATCGAGTACGCCATCGAGGATGTGGTCCACCTTCCCGCGGTTTGGGAGAAGCTCCGCGAGCGACTGCGGCGGCTGAAACGCGAGTCGTGGCTTGCCGACGAGATGGAGGAGTGGCAGAGCGACATTGAGCGCTCCCGCTCTCAGGAGCGGTGGCGGCGCGTCTCGGGGAACGCCGGCTTGTCGCCCCGCGGTCTTGCCGTCCTCCGCGAGTTGTGGCATTGGCGGGAGAGCGTTGCCGAACGCCGCGACTGCCCTTCCCGCCGCGTGCTGCGCGACGACCTCCTCATCGAGCTGGCGCGCCGGCAGTCGGCCGATCCGAAGCGGATCGGGGTGGTTCGCGGGCTGGAGCGCGGCGACTTGAAAAGACAGCTCCCGGCATTGGCCGAACGGGTGCAGAGGGCTCTCGATCTGCCGGAGGACGACTGTCCCCCCCGGCACACCATTCCCCAGACGCCGCCCCTCTCCGTACTGGGCCAGTTCCTCTTTGCGGCGTTGGGAAGCTATTGCCGCCAGAACGAGTTGGCCCCCTCGATGTTGGGCACGCCGAACGACCTTCGCGACCTGATCGCCTACCGCCTGGGAAGCGGATGGCCCGCGCGGGAGCGGCCTCCGGCGTTGGCGAGGGGGTGGCGGGCCCAGGTGGCCGGGAAACTCCTCGACGATCTGCTCGCCGGCCGGCTCGCCGTCCGCGTGGGTGATCCGCGGTCGGAGCACCCGCTGATCGTCGAGCGGGTCGACGGGCAATAGGCGTCCGTCAACGGTACGGCCAAGACCACCGGCAACCGGCCCGCGTATTGGTCGTCCTGGAGAAGAATGGCCGGCCGCCGTCCAGCCTGCTCATGGCCGTTCGCGGCAGGCAGCCGGATCCAATGAATCTGCCCGACGGTCATTCTAACGTAATCCGGCTTCTCGACCGATCGCCCATGTTGCCTCACCACCGCTCCCTCGTCCGCGGGCACGGCCCGCGCGGATCACCGTGGGGGCGGTGCTGCCTGGGGGCGGACTGCCGGAGCTACCCGCTGGCCATCGGAGAGATCGCTATCCGGAGCCAGGACGACCAGTTCGCCCTCCTCGATGCCGGCGAGGATTTCTGCCTCCTCGTCGTTGAGCAATCCCACCTCGACACGGACCAGGCGGGCACGGTCGTCACGGACGGCGAAGGCCTGCCACGTTCCATCGGCGCCG
>SLBP01000024.1:0-23816 GCA_007126245.1 Planctomycetales bacterium | reverse complement strand
TCTTCGATGAGGAGGCGGCGGACGATCTGCCCCTGCGGCCCCGTCTGCACGGTAACCAGCGGGTGGCCCAAGAGGCCTGCGGCCACGGCGGCGGCCTCGTCGGCGGAGCGGACGAGCCGCACGCCGTGCTGTGCAGGGTTGCCGAGGACATGCCCCTTTCCCCGCCCCCCGGCGTGGATCTGGGCCTTCACCACCGCCACCTCGCCGCCGAGGTTGCGGAAGGCCTCGGCCGCCTCGTCCGTCGTCTGGGCTACGCTTCCCCGCGGCACGGCAATGCCCGCCTGGCGGAGAAGCTCTTTAGCCTGATATTCGTGGATCTTCATCGCTTTCCGATCCGCTTCTTGAGTTCGGGCCAGCTCCGCGTATTGGCCACGTCGGCGGCGGTGAGCCCGCCGCGGCGGGCCTGGAGCACGCCGTAGCGGAGGGCATCCAGGCCCCCAATGTTATGCGCGTCGGTGGCGATGACAACCAGCACTCCGGCCGCCTTGGCGGCCGCGCAGGCCACGTCGGTCAGGTCCAGCCGCCGGGGATGGGCATTCAGTTCCAGGCATTTGCCGTGCCGGCGGGCCGCTGCAATCACTGCATCCATATCAACTTGGTAGGGATTGCGCTCTCCAATGAGCCGGCCGGTGGGATGGGCGATAGCCGAGACGGAGGGGTGGGCCAGGGCATCGACGATGCGGCGAGTGATCCGTTCGAGGGGTTGGCTTTGCCCGTAGTGGACACTTGCGACCACCCAATCGGCTTGGGCGAGGACCTCGTCCTCGATGTCCAGGCCTCCCTGCTCGAGGATGTCCACCTCGACCCCCTTGAGGACCCGGATGCCCTTGAGGGCCTTGTTGACGCGCTCGACTTCCTCCCATTGCCGCCGCAGGGCATCGCCGGAGAGGCCGCCGGCCATGGCGACCCGCTTGGAGTGGTCGGTGATGGCGATGTATTTCAGCCCCCGCTCCTGGGCGGCGCGGGCCATCTCCTCGATGGTTGCCATGCCGTCGGACCAGGTGCTGTGCATGTGGAGGTCACCGCGGAGATCGCGCACCTCGACGAGCCGCGGCAGCGTGCCCGCCTCGGCCCAGGCGAACTCCTGCCGCGCCTCGCGGAGCTCGGGGGGGATCCAGGGCAGGTCGAGTGCGGCGTAGACCTCTTCTTCGGTGCGGCCGGCAATACGATCCTCCCCGCGGAAGACGCCGTACTCGTTGATCTTCAGCCCTCGCTCCCGGGCCAAAGTGCGGAGCACCACGTTGTGGTCCTTCGAGCCGGTGAAGTACTGCATCGCTGCTCCGAACGACTCGGCCGGCACCGCCCGCAGATCGACCTGGAGGTGGTTCTCCAGCCGCACCGACATCTTCGTCTCCCCGCGGCCGAGCCGTTCGGCCACGCTACGATACGCGCCGAAGCGGTCCATCACGGCGGCTACGTCGTCGGTCACGACGAGGATGTCCAGGTCGCCCACCGTCTCCCTGCCGCGGCGGAAGCTGCCGGCGAGTTCGATTTCGGCGATGCCGCCGGCGGCGGAGAGATACTCGATGAGCTCGCGGGCGATCTCGTCGGCGCGGGCCCAGAGGGTCCGCTCCGCGGCCGTGGCAGCGAGCGCCAGGCCGTCGAGGATCTTCGCCTCGGTCTTGGCACCGAACCCTTTCAGGCCGCGGACCTGCCCTGCTTCGCAGGCGGCGCGGAGGCCCTCGAGCGAATCGATTCCCAGCTCGCGGTGGAGCATGGCGGCCCGCTTCGGCCCCAGGTTCGGCACCCGCAGCAGCGCCAACACACTTTCCGGGACCTCGGCAAGCAGCTCCTCGAGCATCGCCAGCCGGCCGCTGCTGACCAGCTCGGCCACCTTGCCGGCCAGGTCCCTGCCGATGCCCCGGGTCGTACTCAAGTCCCCCCCCGCGGCGACGATGGTGGCTGCCGACTCGGGCAGATCGGCGATGGTGCGCGCTGCGTTGCGGTAGGCCCGGATGCGGAAGGGGTTGGCCCCCTGGAACTCCAAGAGGTCGGCCACCTCCTCGAAGACGGCGGCGATCTCGGCGTTGGTCATGAGGTGTGCTCCTTCAGAGCTGCTGCGTTGCCGCCTCCTCGACCTGCGCCCGGGGCTCGTCGATCTCGCCCACCTGGGTGAAGAGACTGCCGATGATCTCCTCGAGGGGCGGGTCCTCCACACTCACGTCCTCGACCGAGTAATTGGCCAGGATGCGGCCGAGCACCTCGGGCACGGCGGCGCGGCCGACGCGGAGCCGGGCCCGTGGCCCCTCGAGGGAGAGGACCTCGCCGAAGTGCGCCAGCCCTTCGGGAGCGAGTCCCCCGTTGAGCTGCACGGTGACCACCTTGTGGTTCCCGAAGCGGTTGACGATGCCCCCCAGCGAGCCGTCGTAGACGATCCGCCCCGTGGCGATGATCACCACGCGGCGGCAGAGGGCGGCCACGTCCTTCATGTAGTGGCTGGTCAGCAGGATCGTGGTGTTCCGCATCCGCTGGTACTCGCGGAGGAACGTCTGGATGTTGTGCTGGGCGATCACGTCGAGGCCGATGGTCGGCTCGTCGAGGAAGAGAACGTCCGGCGAGTGGAGCATGGCGGCGATGAGTTCCATCTTCATCCGCTCGCCGAGCGAGAGCTCGCGGACCGGCTGAGAGAGGAGATCCCGCACCTTGAGCATCGTGGCCAGCTCGTCGCGGGTATGCTCGAACTGCCGCGGCTCGATGCGGTAGATCTGCTGGTGGAGGCGGAAGGACTCGGCGGCGGGCAGGTCCCACCAGAGCTGGTTCTTCTGCCCCATCACCAGAGCGAAGCGGCGGCGGTAGGCGTTCTCCCGCTTCCAGGGGACGAACCCCATCACCCGCGCCGTTCCCGAGGTGGGCGTGATCACACCCGAGAGGAGCTTCAGCGTGGTCGTCTTCCCGGCGCCGTTCGGGCCCAGGAAGGCCACGAACTCCCCCTGTTCGACCGAGAGGTCGATGGCCCGCACCGCCTCGATCGTCCGGTAGCGTCGCTGCAACAGGCCCGCCACCGAGGCCCACAGCCCCTCGCGCTTCTGGTACACATGGTACGACTTGGACAGTCGTTCGATCTCGATGATGGCCATGAGGGCTGGCGGGTGGCTGGTGGCGAGTGGCTGGTGGCTAGCCGGGTACATCGATCGGAGGTGAGCGAGCGGCGCAAGCCGTTCAGCAGCCTGCCCGCACGCGCAATCCATTGTCAGGCCGTAATCCCCTTCGTCAGCACCATGAAGGCGGTCTCCAGGTTGATCTCGTCCTCCTTGAAGAGCGTCAGGCGGTGGCCGGCGCCGACCAGCAGTGAAGGGAGCTCGCTGTAGTCCTCGACGTGCTCCGCAAGCGTCACGAGCATCTGCCCGTCGCTGACGTCGATGTCCTCCACCAAGGGCGACTGCTCGAGGAGGCGGGCGGCGGGCTCCAAGTCGCCGGCCACGGCGACGCGGAGCAGCGTCCGCTGCCGGACCCGCTTCATCACGTCGGCCACGTCGGCGCTGACCAGGAGCTGCCCGCGCTCGATGATCCCCACCTTGTTGCAGATGTCGGCGAGCTCGGGAAGGATGTGGCTGGAGACCATGATCGTCTTGCCCATCCTCCGCAGCTCCTTGAGCAGGGCGCGGATCTCGATCCGCGCCCGCGGGTCGAGGCCGCTGGCGGGCTCGTCGAGGAGGAGGACCTTGGGATCGTGGAGGAGGACGCGGGCCAGGCCCAGACGCTGCGTCATGCCGCGGGAGAGGCTGGTGACGAGGGCCTCGCGCTTGTAGCCGAGGTCCACGAGGTCGAGCACCTCATTGCAGATCTTGCGGCGCGCGGGACTTCTAATGCGGTACGCGGCGGCGAAAAACTCCAGATACTCGATGACCTTCATGTCGTCGTAGACCCCGAAGAAGTCGGGCATGTAGCCGATGAGGCGGCGGATCTCCTTCGGGTGCGTGTAGATGGAGTGCCCGCACACGCTGGCCTCGCCCCACGTCGGCTGCAGGAGCGTGGCCAGGATGCGCATCGTCGTCGTCTTCCCCGACCCGTTCGGCCCGATGAAGCCGTAGAGGTCCCCCTCATCGAGCTCGAGGGTCAAATTGTCGATGGCGTGCAGCTCGCCGTAGACTTTCGTCAGGTCTTGGGTCTTGATCATCGTCGCTCGAGCGGGGTCAGTGGCGAGTGCGGTCCTCTCACCGCGGGTCTTCTTCGACGGGCAGCACCATGCGGACCATCGTCGTGCGGATGGACTCCTCCCCCCCCAGGGGCCGCCCGTCGCGAAGGATTTCCGCGCCGGGGCCGCGGTCGGCGTCGTCGGCCTCGGCCCAGAGGACGGCGCGGTCGGTCTTCAGCAGCGCGCTGAGATCGACGAACCGCTGGTAGCGGTGGGACAGCCCGGTATAGCTCTCCCCTCCTGCGGCCCGGAAGAGCATCATGGCCCGGAGGATGTAGGCGGCGTTCTCGCTCGCCCGGCTGTAAGGGGTGACGTGTTGCTGGGCCTGGCCGGCCGAGCCTGCCGCTTCGATCCGCCGGCCGGTGAGGAGTGTCTTCAGTTCGCTGCGGCGGCTGGTGGGCACGATGCTCGCCGTAGCCCCCGGCTCGAGGCTCCCCAGATCGTAGACCCAGCGGTCGTAGGCCAGGTAGCAGCGGTGGAGGGGGAAATCGAAGGGGTTGGTGATCGTGCCCACGGGGAGATCGTCCACGCGGCGAAGCTCGGCTTGGGGCGGACGCCGCGTCTCGGCCGACCAGCGGGCCGTGACGCTCTTCGTGGACCAGACGTGAATGGGCATCCGCTCGATGCGGTCGAACTGGGGGGAATACGAGTAGCTCGATCGCCAGGGCGTCCCCGCCGCCCCCCCCGCGGACATCCCCCCCAGGCCCGCGCCGGGGAAACCCATCCAACTCGCCAGGACCTCGGGTTCCGAGACCGGTTCGCCGTCGAAATCGCGGGGCAGGAAGGCGAGGTCGTAGGCGTCGCTCCGGGGGCTGAAGATGTTGGCCCAGGTCGTACCGCGGAGCGTGCCGCTGGCCATATCCACGTCGACGAGATCGACCTGGTGGGTGCGCACTTCGCGCCCCTTGAGGTAGTGGGCCAGCACCATGGCCCCCGCCGTGACGAGGAGCACGATGGCGGGGAACGTCACCCAGGTCCACTCCAGCCGCCGCAGCCTTCTCAAGAGGAAATAGTCCCCGGGCCCGATGAGGAGGATGTACACGAAGACCAATCCCATCACCAGCGAGAAGGGGATCATGCGCACGCCTCGGAAGCGGTCCATGGCACTGCGGAGCTGACCGGCAAGGTCCACGTAGCCGTACCGCATGATGGCCCCCACCTCGAGGTGCTCCTCGCCGCCTCCGTCCATGTCCAGCAGGCGGGTCACGAAGCGGCCGCGGTCCTCCCACCGAGAGATGGGAGCCCGCTCCAGGTCGCAGGCCACGAAGACCACCTGACCGAACCCCACGGTGCGGCGAATCACCAGGGGGACCCCCGCCTGCTCGACCACCACGCGCCCTTCGACGTCGGTCAGCCGGGCGATGATCAGATCGGCCTCGCCCGTACCGAGGGGGATGGCCGCCGTGCCCCCGGCGTACGATTCCAGGGCATCGGTCTGGCGCAGGGGGATCACTTCGTCGAGGCGGCCGGGGACGATGCCGCTGAGGGCCGCGTCGGGAGCGAGGACCTCCGCGGCCTGGGAGCCCGCGGAGAGGACCACGTGGCCGCCCGTCGCCAGCCAGGCTTCGAGGGCCTTCCAACGTGCACTGCCCGGGACGAGGGGCCGATAGACTTCCGGGCGGCTGGTGGCGAGGACGATCCCATCGACCCCTTCGTAGCCGAACCAGCGGGTGGGGAGCTGTTCGATGCCGTCCAGGTGGACCACCGCGGCGCGGAACCCCGCCTCGCGGCGGATGCGCTCGACGGCTTCGTCCAGGCCCACTCCCGCCGAGCCCACCACGAGATAGAGATCCTGGCCGAAGTCGAGCGGCGGCGCCAGGTAGTTGCCCTCCTCGCCCTGGTACTGCATGGGATAGTTGCGCACCACGGGCCGGCCCCGCTCGGGCTGGAACTCGGCCTGCAGGTCGGCGTCGGCACGGCCGAAACGGGTATAGAGCACGACGCGCGTCTCCTGCCCGGGCATCACCTGGACCGGCCCCGAGGTGACGCGGACCTGCACGCCGTCGGGATCGGCGGTGCTCACGGTCACGCGGCCCAGCAGCTTTTCGCTGCCGCCGCGGAGCGCGAGCTCCACCGGTGTGAAGAGCCCCAGCTTGTACTGGTTGTCGAAGCCCACGCGGAGACCGACAAAGCGGGGCGGCTCCACCCTCTGCGCAGACGCCGTTGCAGAGAGTGCCGCAGTGAGAACCAGAGCGACCAGGGCCCGGTAAACGCGCATCAGGGTTTCCCTTCGTCGGGACACGAACAGACCAACTGCCCACACCCGGGGCAGCCCGAACCGTATTTGGCCGAGACCGCCTCGGAGAGGTCGATCTCGGCGACGTTGGCGATCGTTGCCAGCCAGGCCAGCACGTCGGCGAACTCGGCGCTCTGTTGCTCGCGGGTTCCGGAGCGGAGCGCCGAGGCCAGCTCGCCCACCTCCTCGATGAGCCACATGAAGGTCCCGTCCACTCCGCGGGCAACGTCCTTCTCGTGGTACATCTCGCGGATCAGCCGCTGGAAGTCGTCCAGGGCGACCGCCTTCGGCCGCGTCCCCCGCGCGGCCGGCGTATCCTCGAAGTGCGTTCGTTCCCCCACGGTGCCACAAACCTCCCCATGAAGTAGACGGTGGTCATCTGCGTCGGCCGGACACTCCGCTGCGGTAGTCCCCAGGCCGGGCTGTCCTGTCCGGCAGCGCACGGGGCGAGTTCCCGTGGTTATTCGGGGGAGTCGTCGGAGCCGGTCGCCGGAAACCCGGCCCAATGCGGTGCGGGGCGGATCGAGCGGCCGTTTCCAGGAGACTGTCCCGCATTCCGCGGCGCGGTGGAGGCGCGGGTCTCAGTGCCGCGAGAAGAGGACGGATTTCCCAGGCGCTGCCGACGAGGAGCATCTTCCTGCCGAGACGGAACTGGCCCCAAATTTTATCGTACCCCAACCGCCCGCCGGCTGCCAGTGGCTCGCCCCGATCAGGCGGCCCCGCCACTCTGCGTAGTGGGGCCGCCCGCCGTTGGGAAGGCGCCGCTTGCCCCGCGCCTCAAGCTCCGTAAGCACTGGCCTTGCATCGCGCGGCAGTTTAGCTAATTTACCAAGGATCCGCCCGCCGACTAGCCGGCATATTCGGCAGCGACTATCAGCCGAAGCGGGAGATTGCCGCCGACAGGGGGGCTGGCCGGCACAGAGGCCTGTGCGGCGTCCACTCCCCGGATAGCGCACTGCCGATGTGACACGAAGAGACCACGGCCGGGGCGGGTTTGGGCGACGGAAATATCTGCCCGGGGAAACGGCTTGTCGACGAAGGCGGCTGCGGAAGGTTCGGCCGAGCGGCACATCCGGTGGATACCTGGTTGAACTACGAGCGCAGGAGCAAGAGATGTCGGACCAAGCACTGAGGAAACATGTAATTTACCTGCTGGATGGCGGCGGGGCGCACCTGAACTTCGAACAGGCCATCGGCGGCCTGCCCCAAGACTTGCGAGGTGCGAAAGTACCTGGTGTGCCCCACACGGCATGGCGCTTGGTCGAGCATCTGCGCATCTGCCAGTGGGACATCCTCGAGTTCTGCCGCAACCCCGAGCACGTCTCGCCCGGCTTCCCCGATGGCTACTGGCCCGAGACCGACGCTCCGCCCGACGAGAAGGCGTGGGAAAGGAGCATCGAGGCGTTCCGCGCCGATCTGCGGGCCGTCATCGACCTGGTCGCCGATCCGGGCACCGCCCTGGTTGCCCCAATTCCTCACGGCCACGGCCAGACCATCCTCCGTGAAGCTCTGCTGGTGGCCGACCACAATGCCTATCATCTCGGCCAACTGGTCTTCCTCCGCCGTTGCCTCGGCGCCTGGAACGATTGAGCCCGAGTTCACGCTCAGGCGAAGCCTGGACGTGCGGCCGGTGGAGTCGGAGACGGAGGCCGCGCACCTGCCGCCGACTTTCAATTCTGGAAGGCGGCCTGGACGGCGCCGTCGGAAAGGACGACGAGGGCCCAAACGCCGAAGGGCAGCCCCAAGGGGCAGCAGGGCGAAAAACAGGGCACGGCCATGAGGATGGCGCCCGCCATCGCCAGGCCGCGGCGGCGGAGCTGGAGCATGCTGATCGAGCCGACGATTCCCAACGTACCCACCGCAACGCCGAGCACGAGGCTGACCAACTGAGGAATGAGTTCGAAGGGAAACACGGCGTCGTCGAACTCTTGCGGAGCCCAGGCGACGATGGCCAGGATCAGGGCCGTGGACAGCACGGAAATCACGGTCCCGGTGATCGACGCCACGAGGAGCCCGATGGCCGGCGCCCTGACCTGATCGGCGGCATTGGCGGCGGGCATCCACAGGGTGGGGGCGGCGGTATAGACGGAGCTGGGCGCCTGGTACGGGTTGTCCGACGTACCGGGGGGTGGTAAATGGCCGGGCGGAGCGTCGCCTGCGGGGCCACCCTCCGCTGGAGGCGGGATGCGATATCCGGCCGTACCCGATGGCGAAGGGGCCGCGAAGGGGCTGCCGACCGTCGGATCAACCGGGGATGTCGACTGGCTCTCCGGGGGGGTGCCAGGAATGGTTAGCTGGTGACCGCACGTCGGACATTGCGTTCTCTTGCCCTCCGTGCCGTCGGGAACGCGGAGCTTTGTGCTGCATTCGCTGCAAAGGAATTCAATAGGCATTGCGGCTCCAACCTCTAGGCGAACCCGGCCCGAGCGGGAGAATTAACCATTCTACCATCCATCTCCATATAGCCGAAACGGCGGATACCCCTTGCCCGACTACCTTCAGACTCTGACCATGCGGCTGGTCGCCGGAGCGATGCGGCTCGATGCGACCACTGTGGCCCGGCACAGGGAATTCCTTCTGGCATCGCAGCAGCCCGACGGGGGGTTCGCCGGGCGCGAGGGCCTCAGCGATCCCTACTATACCAGCTTCGCCCTCCGTGGACTGGGGCTCTGCGGGGCCCTGGACGGACAGGCCGCCGAGGCAGCGGCCGAGTTCCTCGCCCGGCTGCAGCCCCGCCGCCTCTCAGCCGTGGACTTCATAACCTGGGTCGAGAGCGCGCTGATGGTCGACGCGGCCGGGGGCGGCGACCTCTTCGCGCGTTGCGGGCTGCAGCGGCAGGAGGGTGTCGAGGAGTGCCTCGATCGCTTCCGCGCCCCCGGGGGAGGCTACACGAAAGGACTCGCCTCGCGGTCCGCCAGCACATACCTCACCTTTCTTGCGACGGCCTGCCGGCAGGCCGTCGGCGCGACGCTCGACAGCGCCCCGCCGCTGGCGGACCTCGTCCGCGCCCGGCAGCGGGAGGATGGCGGGTTCGTGGACTTCGCTCCCCTCCGCCGGGGCTCGACGAACCCGACCAGCGCCGCCGTGGCCCTATTGAAGATGTGCGGCGACCTCGACACCAGGACGGCCGAGGAAGCCGCCGATTTCCTCCTCGGCCTCCAGAACGCCGAGGGGGGGTGGCGGGCCAACACGCGGATCGCCGTAGCCGACCTGTTGAGCACCTTCACGGCCCTGGTGGCCCTCGGTGACCTCGGAGCCCAGGGGCGCGTCGACGCCCGCGCCGCGCTTCGTTACGTCCGCGGCCTCGAACGCCCCGATGGGGGGTTCCGCGGCGGCAGTTGGGACGCGGCGGCCGATGTCGAGTACACGTTTTACGGCCTCGGTGCGCTGGCGCTGCTGGCGTAGCGGAAGGAGCCCGCCGCGCTCCGTTGACCGGTCTGCGATCGATGCCGTAAGCTGACAGATACCCACTGGGGAGCGACCCGGTGAACGTCGGACCAGGAGGTCCGCCCTACGGGATGCCGTAAACTGGCAGATACCCCACTCGGAAGCGACGCCTACCCGTCTCCCGCACTTTGCCGGGAGGAACGACGAATTTGCCCCCAACCCGCTGCCGGTCAACACGGACTATGCCACACCGCCTCGCCCGCGAATCGATCGCGCCTTTGCCTTGTTCGGTTCCGTCGCACGGGTGCGGCTTCGGCGCGCGGGGAGCCGTAGCCGTTTGGCTCGTTGCGGCGATGGTCCTCCTCTCGGGCTGCAAGCCCGCGGAACCGCCGGAGATCGAGCCGCAAGAGGAGGTATTCGCCGGCGTCGTCTTGCGGATGGCCGTGGTCGACGACGCGCCCCTTGCCAAGGCGCTCTTGCTGGCGCGGGGCGAATGGGAAGCGCAGAGCGGTGCGGTCTTCGACCTCGTCGAGATCTCGCCGGCTGAGGCCGGCGAATACGACTGGTCGGCGGTCGATGTCGTCCTGGGTGCTCCGCATCTGGCGGGGATCCTCTCGCGCCAGGCCTCGCTGGCCCCTGTTCCATCGTCGCTGATTGCCACCGAGGAGGCCGGCGGTTGGGCCGATCTCTTCGAGCTTCCCCGCCTCCAGGAGGCCGCCTGGGGGGCGCAGATCGTGGGCGTCCCCTTCGGCACGCCCCTGCTGACCTGCTATTTCCGAAGCGATCTCTTCGAGGCGATCGAGGAGTCTCCCCCGCAGACATGGGCCGATTACCAGCGAATCGCCGAGCGGATTACCGACCGCGAGAACCTTCCCGAAGGCTTCCGCGCCCCGGACGCTCCTTGGCACGCGGTGGCCGAGCCCCTGGGTCCCGGGTGGGCGGGCATCACGTTTCTGGCCCGCGGCGCCACCTATGCCAAGCACCGCAACCGCTACGCGACGCTCTTCGACATCCAGACCATGGATGCGCTCCTCGAGAATCCCGCCCTGGTGCGAGCGCTTCGCGAACTGGTGGAGGCGGCGCGGCTCGGCCCGGAGGAGCAACTCACCTGGGGACCGGCCGACGTGCGGGCGGCCTTCTGGCAGGGGCGCTGCGGCCTGGCGCTGACCTGGCCCTCCGGCGCGGAAGTGGCAGCTCCGCCCGTGGTCGACGAGACAGTCCGTGCGGGGATCGTCGAGCTGCCGGCGGGCCGCGAGGTCTTCGAGCCCACCCGCGGCGAGTGGCAGCGACGGCGGCCCGTCGAGGAGCGGCGCATCCCCCTGCTGAGCGCCAGCGGGCGGATGGGCTTCGTCCTGGGGCACTGCGAACACCCCGAGGCCGCCTTCCAGACGCTCGCCTGGCTCTCGGGCGTGCATGCCGAGGGGACGATCGCCGCCCGGAGCCCGGCCACGACGCTCTACCGCCGTAGCCACCTGGCCCGCCCCCAGGACTGGGTCGAGCCTCCGCTGCCCCTCTCCGCCGCCCTGGACTACGCGCTGCTCACCCAGGCTTCGATGCGGCGCCTGGAGTTCCTCTCCGTCCCCCGCATCCCCGGCCGCGAGGAGTACCTGGCCGCCCTGGACGGCGCCGTGCATCGCGCCGTGGCCGAGGGGCAACCGCCGGCCGAGGCCCTCGCCCAGTGCGCCGCGGCTTGGGACGCGATCACCGACCGGCTCGGCCGCTCCGCGCAGCGGGCGGCCTACCTCGCCTCGCTCGGCGTCGAGCCGTAGGGCGAGCAGGCCCTACTCGGCGGCGGCGACCACGGTGAACTCGATGGAGGCCTGGCCGATCTTCTGGCTCTTCGCGTCGGCGATTGTAAGTTGCAAGACGTGCTTGCCGGGGGCCGCCCGGGCGGGGATGCGGAGCTGGTAGCCGATGAAGAAGTCGCGGCGCGGCGTCGTGCAGTAGTCTTCCGTACGGGGGTACTCGTGATCGGCGATCCGCGCCCCCCGGCTGTCGAAGATCTGATAGCTGCTGCCCAGGGCGGTGTGGTATCCGCGGGGCGTCGGTTCGCTGCGGTAGTTTTCCACCTCGGCATAGAGGACGAGGTTCTGACCGGGAGCGAACTCGTAGCGATCGAAGGGCTCGATCGAACCGTAGGTGAGGATTTCGCGGCAGAAGGTGAGGTTGCGGACGATCAGCTCGGCCGATTCGCCAAGGCTGGCCGTAGCCCGTACGAGGTGCTCGCGCGCCTGGGCGGCCCGCCGCGCGGGATCGGCCGTTTGTGAGCCGTCGAGGAGCACGTCCAAGCCGTAAAGCTGCTCCATCCAGAACTGCTGCATCGAAGTGCCCACGGCGGGGATGGGCAGCAGGGCGTGGTCGCGGCGGCCCGCGACGAGATAGAGCATCCGCAGACGCGCGTGCTCGGCGACCTCCGCCTCGGTCTGTGGGGAGGACGCCACGCCGGCCTCGATGATCTCGACGGCCGCCACGGCGTGCGCCCGCCAGTCGTCGGCCACGGAGGCGACGGCGGGTCGGTGGGCGGCCGCGTAGCGGACTTCGCCCTCCGCCGGGCGATATCCACCGGGGGGTAGCGGGGCCTCGCTCCCGTCCGCCGGCCACGGGCCGCTGGAGGTCGCTTCATCGACTGGTTCGGGCGCCAGTAGCGTCACCATCGCTCCGGCGGGGGGCGGCCCGCTGTCGCCGGCCGCCAGGGAGGGAGGAGGGGGCGGTTTTGGGGCAAGCGGCGGCTGGCTCAGCGACGCGTGCGCGGCAACCGGATCGCTTCCCGCTGTCCGAGGTTGGGTGCCGGCGGCTGGCGCCGTGGGGGGTAGGGGAACCGGGCCGGCAGGGTCCGACGCCTCCGGTAACGAGGCAACGGAAGTCGAGGGCTCCCGCCGATCGGGCGCGGAGATCGCAGGTGGTTCCCGAGCCGCACCCGCGTCGGCGGCCTCGAACTGCGGTCTTTCCGCGACGCGCTCCGCCCCGCTGTCCGCCTTGTCAGCCAATCCCGTTTCGCGCTCTTCGAGCTGGCGGCGGAAGGCCAGGGCGGCGCGGAACTGCCGGACGAGCAACGGCCAAAGTGCCGGATCGGTCTGGCGGAGATCCTCCATGAGCCGGTCGCGGGCGGCCGGATCGAGCGCACCCAGCTCGTTGAGATCGGCGAGGACCTCCTGGATCGCCTCGGCATCGACGGCGTTCGGACCCTGCGGCGACGCGGCGGCCGGCGAGACGCTCCGATCCGGAAGGGATCGCTCGCCCTCGAGGGCCGGCGGACCCTGCTCGAATGCAGCCGGGGGAACGGCTGCCGCTGGAAAAGCACTCGGGCCCATGGCGGCGGACCAGGGGGCATGCGCGCACCCGGCCAGGCACACCGGCAAAACAAGCCACAGGCATCGCCAACCGCAGTCGAAGGCCATCGTTTGTGGGCGGATGGTCACCGGGGAATCTGGGGAATCCGCGGGGGGCAAGGTCGAGGCGCACCCGCAGAATAGGGGGCGGATGGTAGCCGATTCCCCTCCTCAACGCAAGGTGGAACGCGCCAGCCAGGCTACCTGGAAGGGTTCCAGGGCAATCCCTTCCCGGATCCCCTCATCCCCGGGTTCTGCCAAGAGGTCGACCAGCGGGTGATCGCGGAATTCGGCCGGCAGCGCAAGCGGCTGCGGCTCGCGTCCCAGGTTGGCGGTCACGAAGATCTGCTGTCCGCGGTCGATCGATGCCCGCACGAAGCCGAGGAGGGAGGGATGCTCTTGGGGGATCACCTGTTGGGGAGCCTCCGGGTGAAATGCCGGCTGGGCCGTCCGCACGGCGAGCAGCCGCCGGTAAGCGGCCAGCGCGGCGCCGGGAATTGCGTCGTTCCCCCGGAGCCGATCGGCCAGTTCGGCGGCGGTGAACTTGCGGCGGTTGATCGAGCGGGGCTGGCCCGTGCGCTCCACGGCCGCGGTGTCGTTTTCCGTGGCCACGAGACTGTGAAAGTAGACCGCCGGGATTCCCTGCAGGGCGAGCATCACCGCCTGGCCGGCCAGGAAACGCCGCAGGTGGACGCGGGGATCGGCGTCGGCCAGGGCGGAGAAGTACGTGACGTTGAGTTCGTAGGGGCTCTCGGTGCCGTCGGGGTTCCGCTTCATGCCGATGCGGCCGCCGCGGGCCCGGACCGCTTCGATGAGCCGGGCGAAACGGGCGGCGGGCATGATTCCCTCGAGGGGCCGCACACCGATGCCGTCGTGCGAGGCGGTGAAATTGAGCACCGCACATCCCGGCGGCGGCGGCTCGAGCCCGGAAAGCCAGCCGGCCAGGAGGGAGGCGTCGCCGGCCAGCAGCGCCTCGAGCAGCAGGGGGGCGAGGCTGAATTGGTAGACCATCCGTGCCTCGTCTCCCTGACCGAAATAGCTGACGTTTTCTCGGTGGGGGACGTTCGTCTCCGTCAGCAGGATCGCCCAGGGGGCCACGGCGTCGAGCAGATCGCGAAGGAGCTTGACTACTTCGTGTGTCTCGGGGAGGTGGATGCAGGGCGTACCGATCCGCTTCCAGAGGTAAGCGATGGCATCCAGGCGGATGATGCGGGCCCCCCGCTCCAGGTAGAAGAGGAGCACGTCGACCATCTCGCTCAGCACGGCCGGCTCGGCGAAGTTCAGGTCGATCTGGTCGTCGCTGAAGGTGGTCCACAGGTGCCGCGTCCCCCGCGGCGTCTCCACGGGGGTCAGCAGCGGCAGGCTCCGCGGCCGCGTCACGGCGCTGAGGTCGGTTGCCGGGTCGACTTCGTGGAAGAAGCGGACGAATGGTTCGCGGCCGGCCCAGTACTCTTCGAAGTAGCGGCTGCGGCGGGAGACGTGGTTGAGGACGAGGTCGAACATGAGCGCGTAGTCTTCGCCCAGCCGGGCGACGTCGTCCCAATCGCCCAGCACCGGATCGACCTGCCGGTAGTCGATCACTGAAAAGCCGTCGTCGGATGAATAGGGGAAGAAGGGGAGCAGATGCACGGTGTTCACCAGGCCGTGCAGGCCCTGCTCGAAGAGGAACCGCCGCAGCGCGGCCAGGGGCGGCTCGTCGGGCGAGCGGACCTGGTCGCCGTAGGTGATGAGCACCACGTCCTTTTCGTCCCAAAGGGGCCCCGCGCGGCGCGCGAGCCGCGCGGCGGCCGCGGCGGTTCGGACGAGAATCGGCGCCAGGCACTCCTCGGCCCGCGGGCCGTAGAGCCGCTCGAGCCGGGGGAGGAGACGCGACCGGAGATTTCGTTCCATCGACATGTCACCATTGTATGGCCCCGCAGCCGGCGGCAAAGCGGTCCGCGCCCCCGGCTCCGAGAGGTTTCTCCGTGGGTTTTCGGCGTCTACAATGGTGAAAATACCGTCTTGGTCCCCCAGTGCGGCGTCCTGCCGCCGCCTCGAACGAGAAGAGTTCCCGGATGACCCTCCTGTACGCCGACTCCGTCTTCCTCCAACACGAGACCGGCGCGCACCCGGAACGCCCGGCCCGGCTGCGGCCGATCCTCGAGCGGCTGGAGGGTTCGGACCTGGCCGAGAAGACCGTGCGGCCCACCTGGGAGCCGGTGGCCCGGCAGCGGCTCACCCGGGTTCACGTGCCGGCTTACGTCGACCAGGTCTGGTCGCTCGCCAAGTCGGGCGGGGGGGAGCTGGACCACGAGACGATCGTCAGCCCCTGCTCGTTCGACGTGGCGCTCTCGGCCGCCGGCTGCGTGTGCGACGCCGTCGACCGCATCCTCCGCGGCGAGGACTGCCGCGCGCTCTGCCTCGTCCGTCCCCCTGGACATCACGCCATGACCACCCACGGCATGGGTTTCTGCCTCTTCAACAACATTGCCATCGCCGCCAAAGCGGCTACCGAGGACTGGGGGCTGGAGCGGGTGCTGATCGTCGACTGGGACGTCCACCACGGCAACGGCACCCAGGCGACCTTCTGGGAGGATCCTCGGGTCGCTTTCCTCTCCATCCACCGCTGGCCCTTCTACCCGGGGACGGGGAACTTCGAGGAACGGGGCGGCGGCGACGGCATGGGGACCACGTTGAACCTGCCCGTCGAGTTCGGGACGCCGCGCGAGGACTATTTGGCGATCTTCCTCCACGCCCTGGAACGTTTCGCCGCCAAGGTTCGGCCCCAGCTGGTGCTGCTGAGCGCCGGCTTCGACGGTCATCGCCGCGACTCGATCGGTTCGCTCGATTTGGAGACGGAAGACTTCCTACCCCTGACGACGAGCGTCATCGAGGTCGCCGAGACCTACGCGGACGGGAATCTGGTCAGCGTTCTCGAAGGGGGTTATCATCCCGAGACACTGGCAGAGTGCATCGAATTGCACCTCGGCGAACTCGTCCGCCGCGGCCAGCCCGTCGCCCGCCAAGCGCATTAGTGCCGAGGAATGAAGAAGACTCTCATCTTGGGGTTGGGCAATCCGCTGGTCAGCGACGACAGCGTCGGTCTGCGGGTGGTCGCCGCACTGAGGCCGCTCCTGGCGGGGCGGGGGGACGTGGAGCTGGACGAGGACTACTGGGGCGGGCTGCGGCTGATGGAGCGGCTCATCGGGTACGAGCGCGCCGTGATCGTCGACGCCATTCGTACGGGAGCGGTCCCGGGGACGATCCACCTCCTGACCACCGACGCCGTCCCCACCCAACGGAGCGCCTCGGCCCACGACGTCAATCTTCCCACGGCGCTGGCCTTCGGCCGGCAAGCGGGGGCGGTCCTCCCCCGCGACGAGGACGTCCTCCTTGTCGGTGTCGAGGCAGAGGATATACTGACCTTCGCCGATGCCTGCACGCCGGCCGTCGCGGCCGCAATCCCTCGAGCCGTCGAGGCCGTCATGGCGATCCTCGACGAATCGGCGTGAAGGCGGGCCGGGAAGGATATCGCCGGGTGCGTCGCGCCCAGTTCCTGGGCGCGGGGTGCCTCGCCGGGCTCCTCGATGCCCACGACGCGATGCACCTCGATGGAGGGCCCCCCGGCCATTGGATAGAAGCACTCACCCACTCTCCGTGGAGGAACGGCCGATGATCTCGCCGGAAGTCTTGCGCCGCTATCCCTACTTCGCCGGTATCAGCGAAGACAGCCTCAAGAGCGTGGCCATGCTCACCGAGGAGACCGAGGTGTCCGCGGGGGCCGTCATGTTCCGCGAGGGGGACCCCGCAACCCACCTGCACGTGATCCTCAGCGGGGAGGTGGACATCCAGTATCTTCTCGGCAGCGGAGAGATGCGGACCGTCGATACGCTCGTCGACGGCGACATCTTGTGTTGGTCGGCCCTGGTGGAGCCCTACCGCACCACCGCCTACGGAACGACCCGCAAGGCCACCCAGCTCGCCTCGATCTCGGCGGTCCCGCTCCGCGACCTCTGCGAGAAGGATCCCCTGCTCGGCTACCGGCTGGCCACGCAAATCGCCAAGCTTCTGGCCCACCGCCTCGAAGGCGCCCGCGTCCAGTTGGCTGCTGCCGACTGACGCAGGGAAGGCCCGTTCCGACCTGCCGCCGGCTGGCGCCGCAGGAACCGGGAGACGTTTGGCGGCTCCTCGGCCGCCCTCCGGTTGGCGGTACGCGCCCTGCCGCCGGTGACCTCGCCTCGGCGCCGTTCCCGACGACATCCGCCCGGGCGGCCATGCCGAAGCGGCGAGGTGCATCGTGGAACACGCATCTCCCGTGGTGGGTGGGGCAAGGCAAGGGGCGGCTGCTAGGCTTCCGCGGGCGCTGTGGCGAGCTGCCGGAGGGCGTCGAGGGCGGTGAGGACGTCATCGAGGGAGACGTCCTGCCACTCGGCGACCTTGTGGCGGAGGATAGCCAGCTTCATCGACTCGACGGCGTCGGCAAGGTCTTCGGGCAGGGTGGGGAGCTGCTCGAAGGGGCGCACCGGGGTCGCCGCCGGCGTGCGGTCGTCGCAGGGGGGATCCTCGGCGGTGCCGGCTGCACTCTCGTCGCCCCAGTCGGCGGAAGGGCCGGCTTCGAAGTCGGCGGCGGCACCGCGATCCGGCTCCTCGTCGGCCTCCAGGTTACGAACGCGGCTCCGGCTGGCAGGCAGCGACTCATCGGCCGGCGCCGCGGGCTCGGCGGCGTCTTCGTCGAATTCTTCGACTACGGCCTCCTCTGCAGCCGGGCCGCTCTCCACGTCCCCCCATGCCGCGGACCGCTGCTGCCGCATCTCGGCCACCGACCATCCGCTCCGCACGGCCCCCTCGAGCCACATCTCGGCATCGTCCCAGTCGAGTGCCGCCTGGAAGTGGCTCCAATAGAGCCCGGGGTAGTCGGTACGGACCTTGCCGAAGCGCTCGAAGCACCGCCGCAGGCGGCCGACATGCTGCCCGCTGACGTTCCCCACCCGCCGACTCCAGGCCTCGTCGGAATACTCGTGCACGGGGGCGCCGGCGTCGATCAGTGCCGCCCGCCATCGGCAGATGATCCGTCCCTTGTCCCAGTTCGTCGTGCTTACCAGGCGATTCCACTGCCCCAAGAACTCCTCCGAAGCGCGTTCCAGTTCCGGAGTCTCGAGAACCCCGGGGGGGCCGTTCGGCGGCGTGGCGAAGTCGGTGGCCGAAGGATTGCCGGAAGGCGCCGCTGCGGCTTTGGCGGTGTCGATGTCGATGTGGTCGTCCATCGGTTGCGATTCCTTTCTCAGTCTCATGGGTCGATTCGCCGGCACAAGGTGCCGGTTGGCCCGTGTCTCCGGCGTGCGGCGACGGGGCGGTGAAGAGCTGCCGTAGCCGGGAGCCGCGGGTGGGCGGCGACCGCGGGGGAATGGCCCTTGGAGAGCGGCCGGGACGGTCATTCTAGCACCCTCCCCCCGCAGCAGCCGACCGGTACACCGATGCCCGGTCCACCGACCGCGGCGCGCACCGCGTTTTTCGTAGCCGATGCCTTTTCGCGGCGGCGGCGGCGCGATCGGTGAAGGCGTGCGCGCATGGGGAAAACCTGTTCGTAGCCGCTACGGCCCCTCGCCGGAAGGTTCGATCCGGCAGGCAACTTGGGCGAACCCGCGGCGGGTGCCGCACGCCGATACCGATTCCGCCCCTGGCGAGAGGTCGCCGCGCCGTTTTGCGTCCCGGCAACCGGTGCGGCCGGTCACCACCGTTACGGTCGCTGCCGGCTCCTCGCCCAGGGTGGCGGGGTGGCGGTGGTGCGGCTTTCCGTGAAGTCGACGCACAGCGACGAGCCCCCCACTGGGGTCATTGCGGGTTGTATCCTCCCCCTGACCCTTCACGCCGCCCCTGTTCACCCACCGGAATCGTGGTATTCTGGGTAGTCGGCGATGTTTGGCGTGGGTTTGATGGGCCGATACGATAATGATTGCCGTTGCCTATCGCGGTACTAGAATTGCTTGATCGTCGCTGTCACGGATCACTGCCACACGGCCCGCCCCTTCGTGGAGTGCCACGCTAGGAGTGGGCGTTTGCGGGAGGGAGAGACGCGCCAATGCACGTCTTGACGGGAATGTTGATTGCGGCGCTTTTGGGAAAGCGCTCGAATCGACCGGCCGTACTGGCGTTGAAGACCGGACCAGTGCGTACGGATCACTGGCTTCCCGGCCGGGTGCGTTTCCGCATCCCTTCGCTCGGGGAAAACGCTGAGGGCGTCGGCTTGTTGGAGCAGAAGCTGCCCACGCTTCCGGGCGTTCGACGCGTCGAGATCCACCGCGCGACGGGGAGCCTGCTGATCGACTATGCGCCGGACGAGGTTCAGCCGGAGCTCCTCTTCGCCGCAGCGGTCCGCCTGCTGGGGCTGGACGACCAGTTGACGAGCACGCCCTCGCCCCGCATTGTCGGCGAGCTGAGGTCGGTCGTGGCCGCGCTCAACCGGGCCGTCTACGACCGGACGTCGGGCCTGCTCGATTTCACATCGGCGCTGATGATCCTCCTGGCGGCTACGGGAGTCCGTGGGGTGATGCGCGAAGGGATACGATCCCTGCCCGCGGGATTCACGCTCCTCTATTGGGGGCTGACCCACCTGCTTCGCGAGCCCGCCGAGTAGTCGCAGCGAAGGTCCCGCCGTGATGCCATTCGAGGACCGCGCACCGCTCGGCCGCTCCAGGCAAGGCTCCATGGCGCTGAAAAAGATACTAACAGGACACACGGGAATACTCGGGCGATGATCCTCTGGCAGAAGCAGAAGCCGCTCATGCATTGCCAGCCGGTACACGATCTGCCGGGGCGGATGCGGATCGGCTGCCGCGGGCTCCGCTACCTGGAGCCCTGGTCGACCGAGATCACCCGCCGACTGGAAGACTTGGCTCCGGTCGTCGCCGCCCGGATCACCCCTCGGACGGCTAACGTGCTGGTGAACTACGATCCCCAGCAGGCCACCGCCGAGGAGATACGCGATCTCGTGGAGTCGACGCTGGGAACCTACTCGCTGATGGCCTACAAGGGGGAGCGTGGCGAGCGGAACCGCCCTACGGTGAACGAACGGCGGCTCTTGGAGGAGCCGCTCGTGCAGATGGTCATTCGCGTGGGCGTGACCACCAGTTCGCTCCTGTTCGCCTACCTCCGCGGCGAGGCCGCCCCGTCCAGAACGGGTTTCTGGGGTCGCTTGTTGAATATGCCCACGCTGACCGCGCTCTCCCTCGCATCGCCGATATTCCGCAGCGGCGTCGGCTCGTTGCGGCGCGACCTCAGGCCCAACGCCGACACGCTCAGCGCCACGGCGATCCTTGCCGCGGTCCTCTCCGGCCGGGGGCACTCGGCGCTGACGATCATCTGGCTGGCCGACATCGCCGAGCTGCTCACCGCCTACACGATGGACCGCACGCGGCGGGCCATCCGGGAGATGCTCTCCGTGGGAGAAGAGGTCGTCTGGCGGCTGGATGAGGAGGGCGTCGAGCAGCGGATTCCCCTGGAGAGCGTCCGCGTGGGCGACCGCCTCATGGTGCATACGGGCGAGAAGATCAGCGTGGACGGTTCCATCGAGTCGGGCGAGGCGGCCGTGGACCAGGCGTCGATCACCGGGGAATTCCTCCCCATGCAGAAGGGGAACGGCGAGGAGGTGTTCGCGGGGACGGTGGTCAAGAGCGGCCGCCTGGTGATCCGGGCCGAAAAGGTCGGCGATCAGACGGCCGTGGCCCGCATCGTACACCTTGTCGAGGAGGCCACCCACCGCAAGGCCGCCGTACAGACCATCGCCGACCGCCTGTCGGCCCAATTCATCCCGGTGAACTTCCTCCTCGCGGCCGTGGTCTTTCTCGTGACGCGGAACACCAGCCGCGCGCTGAACATGTTGATCATCGACTATTCGTGCGGCGTGCGGCTCTCCACGGCCACGGCCCTCTCGGCGGCCATCTGCGCGGCAGCTCGCAACGGCATTCTCATCAAAGGGAGCAACTACCTCGAGCACCTCGCCGAAGCCGATACGGTGATCTTCGACAAGACGGGCACCATGACCGAGGGGCGGCCCGAAGTGACCAGCGTGGTGCCCATTGCCGAGGGGCTCGCTGCCCGGGAGGTGCTCGAGCTCGCCGCCGCCCCCGAAGAGACGAGCACGCATCCCATGGCGGTGGCCATCGTCGAGAAGGTCCGCCGCAGCGGCTGGCGGATCCCGCCCCACAGCGAGACGGAAGTCCTCACGGCCCGCGGCGTGCAGGCGCGGACCGACGGGCGGCTGATCCGCGTGGGGAGCCGCCGCTTCCTTACCGAGCAGGGGATCGACCCGGCCGCGGCCGGCGAGGCGGTGCAGCGCCTGGTGCGCGGCGGCGAAAACATCGTCTACGTGGCCGACGAGCAGCGCGTGCTCGGCGTGCTCGGCATCCAGGACAAACTGCGGGAGAACGTCAAGAAGGCGGTGAACCGTCTCCGCTACATGGGGGTGGACGACATCATCCTCCTGACGGGCGACGTCGAGCAGCACGCCGAGATCGTGGCCTCGCGGCTGGCCATGGACCGTTTCGAGGCGGAGGTGATGCCCGACGACAAGGCCGAGGCCGTGCTGCGCTTGCAGTCGAAGGGGACTAGCGTGGTGATGGTCGGCGACGGCATCAACGACGCGCCGGCGCTGGCCTACGCCGACGTGGGCATCGCCACCGGCGGCACCCGGACCGACATCGCCATGGAGGCCGCGGACATCACCATCGCCGGCGACGACCCCCTGATGGTCCCCGCCGTGGTTCACCTCGCCCAGAAGACGATGACCGTGGTGCGGCAGAACTTCTTCACGGCGATCGCCGTGAACAGCGTGGGCCTGGTGCTGGCCGCCGTGGGCGTGCTGCCCGTCTTCTGGGCTGCCGTCTTGCACAACAGCAGCACGGTGGCCGTGGTGGCCAACTCCGCCCGCCTCCTCTGGCACGACGTGGAGGAACGGCGGCGATGATCTCCTCGAACCCACCCTGCGTGACGGTCGTCCACAGCCTTCCGGGCCGCGTCCGCGTCCGCCTCTCCCACGCACCGCCGAGCGCCGAGCGCGTGATATCGGCCATTGAGGGGCATCCGGGAATAAGGCGAGTCCACTTTCACCCGGTCACCCGATCGTTGCTGGTGGCCTTCGACGCGCATCACGTGGCCGCTGAGGAGATCGCCCTTCGGGTGGCCTTCCACCTCTCGCTGGAGACGGGGCAGCGGCCGGTGCGGCTCTTGGGAGCTCCCGAACGGCTGGTGCTCGGCGAGAGCGCCATGGTGGCGGCAGCGGCGTTGGCAGCCGCCCTGGCTCTGCGGTGGCTGGGTGGCGGCGATGCCCGGGGGGCATGGATCGACCGCCTGGCGGGGGCGAGCACCGCCTGGGCCGTGGTCGATCACGCCGCCGGCGAGCTCCACGAGCGGGGCTGGTTCGACCCGGAGGTCCTCTCCCTGGTCTACCTCGCCGCAGCCTTCCTCCGGGGCAACCTGCTCAAGGCGGCCACGATCACCTGGGCGACCTCCTTCGGCCGCCACCTCCTCGAGCTGCCGCCCACCGGTGTGGAGGTCCGCCCCCTCGAGATCACCGGCCACGGCGACGACCAGCCGCGCTACGAGCTGCTGGTCAGCCCCGACACCCAGACCCCGGAGCCGGTCCGCTTCGTGGAGACCCTCCAGAGCCTGATCCGCTACGGCACGAGCGGCGGGGGGAGCCACCCTTGGCGCGACCTCTGGGACGAGCTCCGCCACGTGGCCGCCATCCACGGCGCCGTCCTCGAGGGCTACGGGCGGACGCCCCGAGGAATCCCCATGCGTTTCCAATAGACAAGACAAAGGAGAATCTACATGACGAATATCAATTCGGACCAGGTGACCGGCTTCGTCGTGGGCCTGGGCGCTGCGGCCCTGGGGTTCTACCTCTACAAGAAGAACCAGGGCATGGTCGACCAGTGGCTTCGCCAGCAGGGGATCCAGGTGCCGCAGGGAGTCTCGAAAGACCCAGCGACGATGTCCCTCGAGGACCTGCTGGTCGAGAAGGAGCGCCTCGAGGACCTCATCGCCGAGCGCGAGTACGCCGCCGGCAGCAACGCACCGGCCACCACCGGCTAATGATCGAGATACCCTTCCAGGTCCGGAGCGAGCTGCCCGCTCGGCTCGTGATAGAGCCATCCGCCGTGGCCGCTGGCCGAGGCGGGAGGGAATTCGTCGGTCGGCTCCACGTGAACCGATCCGGTGAAGGGATTGGGCGGTAGCGTACCGCGGAAATAGGGGCCGTAGGGGAAGTCGCGCCCCCGAGGGCCGGGAACGCCCCATCTGTTGGTCGGCGCCGTCAACTGGGGCAGATCGCCCTCGTACCAGACCGGCACCTTCCCGCCATGCTCGATCCGGTACTGCTCGATCCCCGCGCGGAGGCGCCGCAGGTTCTCCACAAGGGCGGCGTGCGTGGTCCGCTCGCTGATCGCCTCGGTGACGGAAATCGCCGTGGCCGTGGCAATGGCCATGACGAGGATCACGATTGCGGCATCGACGACGGTGAACCCCGAGCGGCGGTAGCGAGCCATGCTGAGGAAGAACCCCAGTGCGGCCACGGCGCCGACGATGGCCATCGCCGAGAGGTGTTCGTTCGTGCTGACGAACCCTGGCACGAATAGGCTCCTCGCAGATCGGCTCCAGAAATGAGAGTCCCTCTGGAAGCATACCTTTTCGCGGGCCGCGGGGAGCAGCAGGCGCCGCCTTTCCCTCGATTTCCGAAGTTTCCGCCGCGCCG
>SLBP01000041.1:0-57426 GCA_007126245.1 Planctomycetales bacterium | reverse complement strand
CGATGGTCTCCGCGACCAGCTCCGGCGAGGGCCAGGTGAGGCTGCCGTGCCCCTGGATGCCCACGGCCGCAACCGGCACGCCCGCCGCCTGGAGGTCCTTCAGCAGCGCGACGGCGCCCCGGCGCTTGGCGGGATTCTCCAATGCATAGTCGTTGTAGTAGAGCTCCGCCTCCGGGTCGGCCTCGTGGGCGAACCGGAACGCCTGCTCGATGTAGTCGTCGCCGATGATCCGCCGCCAGGGCGAGTCCCGCAGCGAGCCGTCCTCGTTGAGGGCCTCGTTCACCACGTCCCAGCCATGGACCCGGCCCCGGTAGCGCCCCACGACGGTGTGGATGTGGTCGCGCATGCGCTCCAGCAGGGCCTCCCGGTCCAGCGGGTTGCCCTCGGCATCAGTGAACACCCAGGACGGCGTCTGCGAGTGCCAGACCAGGGTGTGGCCCACGATGAACATGCCGTGCCGCTCGCCGAAGTCGACGAAGCGATCGGCCGCCGCGAAGTGGTACTGGCCGGGCCGGGGATGGATCGGCTGCCACTTCATGGCGTTTTCGGCAGTGATGGTGTTGAACTGCGCGGCGACCAGCTCCTCCCGGGCCGGGCGGGTTGCGGCGAAGTGCGACCCGTTCAGCGCGGCCCCGATCCGGAAGTGGTCTTGGAATGCATCCTTGAGCGCAGGACCGGAGGCGGCCGACGCCGAGGATGCGGCAAGGAGGGAGAGCAGGGCGGCAAGGGCAAACGGTCGGTTCATGGTGCTGATCCATCTGGAATCTCGGTTTCACACAGTCCCCGGCACGGCGGCCCTGGCGGTCGCCTCATGTGCCGGGGTGCTCCTCTACGGTCGTGGTAGCCGCAGAGCATAGGGCGACGCTGGTACCGCTCCAACGATTGCGTGCGGAGGAGAAGGGCGCCGTTGGGCTCGTCATCGGTCCTCTCCGCTGGCGGAGTCGCCCGCAACGGAAATCCACCCTGCCAGTATAACCCCGCAGCCACGCACCCTGGAGTCCCACCTCAGGCAGGAAACGAACGGCATAGGACCCCGCCCTCTTGATCATCCCGAGCGGGAGTGTCGCGGCCTCGGGCCCAATCCGCCGTGTTCCGCCGCAGCCCGAACAGGTCGGCCGGGGAGCTATGCGCGCGGTGCAGGAGCCACACCACGATCGTGCCAAACAGGACAAGCGATCAGGGAGAGCTTCCATGCCTACTGGCGCGGAGGCATGCCCCGCTCCGCCGAGGGCAACCGCGGCGTGGCGCTCCGCCTTCCCAGCATCCAGACGGCCGCGGGCACCAGGATGACGGCGGTCGGAACTCCCATGAGGAAGAGGCGCGGCAGCAGGATCAGCCCATTGGGCAGTGGTCTCCCCTACATCGGATACTCCCGGTCGGTCACGATGCCCGGCATGGGGACGGGATACTGCCCGTCTTTCATCTGCACGGGGGCGGGCGAGTCCATCGTCCACCGGTCCAGCCCCGGCGCGTACTCCTCGGGGCTGTTGAGCACCTCGTCCAGGGTGATCTCCCTGGCCGTGTGGGCTGCCATGCGCCCCAGCGAACTGACCGCACTGGCCATCACGCCGTACTCGAGCTCGTCGAACGGTCGATCATCGCGGATGGCATCGACCAGGGAGTTCCAATGGTTCTGGTAAGGGCTGGCCTCGCCCCGAGGAGTCTCCGATTGCCAGATTCGCTGCGCGCGCTCGAATGTGTGGCCCTCGTACGTGCTGGAGGGGCCGCCGCAGTCGTTGGCGCGCGAGGCGACGGCGCAGCCTTTTGTACCGTGCAACTGGCTGGAGAAATTGAAGTGGGCGCCGGGCATGCACCGCCCGTTGAGGTAGAGCTTGGCCCCGTCGGCGAAGGTGTATTCCACGGCGTAGGAGTCGAAGTTCTGGTCGACCCAGTTCCCGCGGTAATGGCGCCCACCCAGCCCCTGGGCCTTCACCGGCCAGGCGTCCTTCATCCAGCAGCAATGATCGATGAGGTGGATGTAGAAGTCGCTGAAAGCCCCCCCGCTGGCCCAGATGAACGAGTGGAAGCGCTGAACCTGCCAGAGCAGTTCCGAGGGGCTTCCGGGCCACCTTTCCGAAAAGGCGGAACCGAGCTCGGCGTGCATGCGGTAGGCCCGCATGAGGAGGATGTCGCCGATCTCTCCGTCGCGGACGCGCTGGTGGAGTTGCTGGAGGTTGCGGGCGTGGCGCGACATCAGGCCCACGGCGACCTTGAGGCTCTTCGCCGCCGCCTGTTGACCCAATTCGAGCATCCGCCGGGAAGTGGGCCCGTCGGCTGTGACCGGCTTCTCCATGAAGACATGGAGCCCCTTCGCCACCGCGTACTCGAAGTGCGCCCAGCGGAAGGCCGGCGGGGTGGCCAAGATGGCGACGTCGCCCGGTTTCAGGCAGTCCATGGCCTTCTGGTAGCCGTCGAACCCGACGAATCGCCGCTCCTCCGGCACGTCGATCTGCTGCTCGTAGCCCGCGTGGGAGAGGCGGTCGTACTGGGCTTCCACGTTCTGCCGCAGGCCGTGCAGGCTCGCCTCGATGCGGTGGGGAAAGACGTCGGCCACGGCTACCAGCTTCATCGGTCCCCTGGGAACGGCCAGGGCGTTGGCCACCGCACCGGTCCCGCGGAAGCCGCAGCCGATCAACGCCACTTGCAGGGTGTTGTCCTCGGCCGCGTGGACGCGCGGCAGGGCGCCTCCCGCCACGGCGGTGGCCGCCGCAATACGACCGGAATGCTTGAGGAATTCGCGCCGCGAGGAGGCGTGTTGATCGAAGCTATTCATGGAGGGTTTCCTGGGAGCTTTGTTGGCGTGGGATATGCATCCAGCCTGCGGTCGTTTCTGCACCGCCATCCGCTGCCGGAACCCTACCGGCGCGCAACGGCACCGAAACATGCAAAATACCACCGCCTTTCGGCATGTACAATGGAGCCGTTCGCTTTGCCCAGCAGCCCCATAATGAGGGGGATGTTTCTCGGCGACAGGATGCACTCGTCCGTACTGGGACGAGATCAAGCAGTGTTACGGCCGATCGAGCAGCCCGCCGGCGCTCTACGGGCAGAGGGGCATCCACATCGGCCTGGCGCGGCTGGCGCGCCCCCTCCGGCGACCCGGCGGCCGAGGAGATGGCGGCCGCGGGCCTGGGCCGCGACCTCGAGGAAGGCCAAGACCTCGCTGCCATTGCCCGGCGGCTCAAGCAGACCCGCTTCGCCCACTTCTCCAGCGACGGCAACCGCGGACACTTCCCCCGCGCCTGCTGGATCTTCCTCGACTTACCTCCAAGCGGCTCGACCGCCCCCCCAGTACGGGTCGGCCGCCCCACCTCCTCGCTAACCAGGAGATGCCGATCACCGGCCGATCCTGCCGGTCAGTCCCCCTTCCTTTCGCGTTCGAACCACCCGACTCCCCCTCGCGTGAAGAGACTCCCCTCCCCGCACAAGACGCATAGAAAAGGTCGATGAACCGCCACACAAGAGGGGAATGTCGCTGCGCCCGCGAGCAGCTAGAATGACGTTCTCGCATCCAGTCACTTCTCGATTGCGCCCGATCCGCCGCAGCGTCTTCCGGCCTTTCCCGCCCAATCGTTGCCCCAACGGATCGGCCGCTCATGTACGACGCTCCGCGAAGCCCTCACACCTTCCATATCCCTGTGATGGGCACCGGCTTCATGATCGATGCCCCCCTGCGGCTCGCCCGTTACGGCATTGGGTCGGTAATATCCCTGGTCGACGATGCGCTCATCGAGCAGATGCGCGCCCACTATTGTCGGCAGGAGGCGGAGCCCTACGAGAAGATCGCCGACGGCGACGAAGATGCCCGCGCCCGCCGTATTACCGCCTACCTGAACCTCGTCGACCGGATCGTCCGGCGCCAGGTCAACCAGTTGCGGGCTGCCCCTTTTGTACCCGGCAGCGAGATCACCCGCTACTACGAGCTGCTCCCCGAGTCGCCGCTGCTGGAGGAATACCGCGCGATGCGCGTGGCCACCGATCCGGACGACCGGCGCCGGCGGCAGGAACGGCTGCGCCGATCCGCGGTTTCCGGGAGCTGCGACGTGAACATCATGGCCAAGGGCGACCGCGAACCCTACCGGAACGGCGAAAAGCTGCCCTCGCGGTTCAGCGACGCCTCGGCGGCTCTCCGCGGCTTCGCCGAGAGCAGCCTCCGGTCGTCGCTGGTGCTTTCCGCAGGCATGAACCCGCGGCTGTACGGCTATCTGGGTGAGTTCCCCGACTTCTTCCCCGACGAAGCGGGCCAGCTCCGCAAGACGATCATCCTCAAGGTGGGGGACTACCGCTCCGCGGAAATCCAGGCGAAGTATTTGGCCAAGCGGGGGCTGTGGGCCTCGGAATTCCGCGTCGAATCGGGTCTCAATTGCGGGGGCCATGCCTTCCCCTCCCGCGGCCGTTTGCTGGGCCCGATCCTGGAAGAGTTCCGCGAAAAGCGCGATCGTCTCATCGACGCGTTGCACACCATCTACAGCCGGGCGCTGGCCGCCCGCGGAGGAACGGCCGGCAGCGAGCCCCGGCCGGTCCGCCTCACCGTGCAGGGCGGCATCGGCACCGCCGCCGAAGACCGCATGCTCCGCGAGTTCTACGGCGTCGATGGCACCGGCTGGGGCACCCCCTTCCTCCTCGTCCCCGAGGTCACCAACGTCGACGATGCGCACCTAGAGCTGCTCATTTCGGCCACCGCTGAAGATGTCGTTCTGAGCAATTGCTCCCCCTTCGGCCTTCCCTTTTGGAGCCTGCGGACTTCAGCCAGCGAGGCGACGCGGCGAAGGCGGATCGACGAGGGCCGCCCGGGCAGCCCCTGCACCAAGGGCTACATCAAGCTCTTCAACACCGAGTTCACCTCCCAGCCGATCTGCACCGCCTCGCAGCAATACCAGCAGCAGAAGCTCCGTCAGCTCGCCGAGCAGGACCTGCCGGAAGACCAGCGGGCGGCGATCCTGGAAAGTGTTCTCGGCAAGTCCTGCATCTGCCACGACCTCGCCGGTGGGGCCACCCAAAAACACGGCATCGATCCCGAAGCCACTCCCGCCGTCTGTTGCGGCCCGAATATCATCCACTTCTCGCGACGTGCCAGCCTCGAGGAAATGGTCGGACACATCTACGGCCACATCTCGTTGTTGCTGAAGAACACCCCTCGCCCACACATGCTCCTCCGCGAGTTGGCCCTCTACCTCGACTACCTTCGCGACCTGCTGGCCAAGCACGGCATCGGACTCTTCGCGGCTTCACCGGACTACTTCTGCGAGTTCACAGCCAATCTCCGTGAAGGCATCGACCTCTACCGGCGTCAGGCCGAGCACGTCGCCCACGAGGCGCTCCCGTCGTTCCTTTCCGAGCTGGATCGGCTGGCCGCATCGCTCGACGCCGTCGCCGCACCCTAGCGTCTCCGAACCCCCCTTCTCGGCCGCCCCCCCTCCCTGAAACCACGTCCTTGGAGGGGGGGATGTTAGGAACCTCTTGCGCGGCGTATTCGTTGGGGCGAGCAGCAGGGCCGCCGTGGATACCCGCCTTGCGAAAGAGTGCCGTTGCAGATACAATATTTGTATGTTCAATAAAAACCTCTCGTCAGCCCATCCCCCGAAGGGCATGACGGCACGAGTGGCCGTCACGCGTTCGGGTTTTCTCCAGGATCGGCAGGGACGCACGTTCGCCGACGTACTCAACGACCCGAAACAGCCGTTGGATGACGTACTGAGCTTTTTCAACGATGAGGACCGCCAGCGTCGCATGGAGGAATCCGAGATCCACCATGACCGGCCGCCTTTGGCGGGAGTGGTCCGCGAGCTGGAAGCACAACCGTCCATCGACAAGTCCCTTTCCTCACTGCACCCACGGTACACCAAACGATTGCGGCAGGTCATCGGCGTTGTCGTTCGTATGATCATGGAGCAACGGGGCTGGAAGAAGACGGGGAAGAAAGGATCGTTGGGCGTCCGCGCCAAGCCGCTCCACGAGACGGCGACACCGGGGGCGCATCACAATACCGGCGGTCTGGCCTTCTGGTTTATGCGCGGGGAGCGTTACGAACACCCGGAGTACACGACCTTTCCCACCGTGCGGAGTCGTGCCCGGCAGTTCCGGACGGCTTCGCCGGAGTAGCCGTCTGCGGAAGGGGAGGACAGGAGCCTTGGGGCGGGCAAACGCCGTCGGTCCAAAAATCGGCAGTAACGGGAAGAGGAATCCCATCTCATCGCAAAGGAACAACCCATGCCAGCGCTCGGTAGAACGGTCTTCCAGGGAGAATCCGGCCAGAGATACCGGTTCAAGGTTTTCCCTCTAGGGACGAGATTCCGCAAGCTTGGCGGCGTCTTTGTCATTGGCAGCCGCCCGCAGGGGGCCAGTCAACGCCGCAGGATCGTACCCATTTTCGTGGGCCACACGGAGGATTTTTCCCAACCCGCCGACCTGCACCTGAAGGCCCAAGACTTCACCGCCCAGGGCGCCAACTGCATCTGCGTTCAGTCCGATGCCGTCGAGGAGTCCCGCCGGACCAAGGAGCAGGATCTCGTCGCCGGCCTCCGTCCGGCGTGCAACGAATGAACGAATGAACCGCTCCTGCCTGCCGGTTTCCCGGAGCGTTCCGCGGGGCTATCGGGGTTAAGACCCATTCTCGCGAGGATGGGTGCTCCCCACGGTGCGTGCCACCGAGAGGAAGCCCGCGGATCCGCCAGGAGGGATTGGGTTTTTTGAGTCGACGATGAAGGAGATTCATGGCACGCAACAACAACACCTATGCCAAGCGAGCCCGCGATCAACAGAAGAAACAGAAGTCGGAAGAGAAGAGGGCCCGCCGCATGAAGAAGAAAGAGGCCGCCAAGAGCACCGACGACTCCGGTGTTGCAGGCGGAACGGCAGGCGAAAACTGACTCCTCCGGCCACCGCGGTGAACCGGTGGCCGGGGCAGCGCCCTACGCCCGAACCTTGCCCTCGATGGCATCACCTCGCCGTACCACGGACTTAAGGATCAGCAACGACATGCTCGATGCCTGTCTCAGTTCGCGCATGGCAAGACCTCCCACCGCCCGCCAGTTATCGCTCCGCCGCCGCGCGTGCCGGCTATCGCTGCGCAGTGCAGTGCACGTCGCCGCGGACGCCCTCTTCCAGTTCGACTACCGCGGGACGAACCACGCGGCCCTCTGGTGCAGCGTCGAGCACGTCTGGCTCGGGCGCGAGACGTTCTTGCACTGGGCCTTCTGCGACTCGGACATTGATATCCCCTGGGTGGTCGCGTGCGCGACGGATGCCCCTGGCGACAGCGACCTGCTCCACGTGGCAGTCCGTGCCGAACTGGTCGCCTACTGGAACGGGTGCCTGGCGTCGCTCCCCGGGACCGGCAAGCCGGCCTGGCTGCCCCTGCCCTGAGAAGAGGGCCCCCTCTTCCTTCCTGTCAGAGCGCCCTTCGCAGGGTTCGGGAGTTCTTCCCGCGCACGTGCGGCCTCCCCGAGACCCGCGGGGTTCGCTTCCTGGTTCCTCGAGGGTGCACGACCTCCTTCCGGTCCGCACACTCTCGTGAGTCGCCATCGTCCGCAGCGCTCTGCCGCTGGTTCGGTCCAGCGGTGGCCTCGAGCATGGAGAGTTTTTTCTCCACCGACAAAGCCTGGCCGATCAGCCGCTGAATTGCCACCAGGTGCTTCCGCTCCTCTTCGTCACAGAAGGCGATGGCGACACCTGGAACCCCGGCCCGCCCGGTCCGGCCGATCCGGTGGACGTAGGTCTCGGCTTCGTGCGGGAGGTCATAGTTGACGACGTGGGAGATGCCTTCCACATCGATTCCGCGGGCGGCGAGGTCGGTGGCCACCAGGACCGCCGTCCGCCCCGATTTGAAGCCTTCCAGCGTCCTCTGCCGCGCCGATTGGCTCTTGGCTCCGTGGAGCACCCCCGCACTGATCCCCAACTGGTACAACTGCCGGGCCAGCCGGTCCGCACCGTGCTTGGTGCGGGTGAACACCAGCGCCCGCGCCACCGCCGGCGTCCTCAGCAGATCGGCCACCACGCGGGTCTTGTGCTGCCGCGGCACGAATGCCACCGATTGCTCGATGAGCTCCGTGGTCGCCCGAACCTGGGCGACGCGGACTTGCGCGGGCTTGCGGAGGATGGCACGGGCCAACTGTTCGATGCTCTCCGGCATGGTCGCGGAGAAGAGGACCGTTTGCCTCCGTTGGGGCAAGCGCGCAATGATGCGGCGAATATCGGGGATGAACCCCATGTCCAGCATGCGGTCGGCCTCGTCCAGCACGAACATCTCCACCGATTTCAGATCCACGAGCCCTTGGCCCATCAGGTCGAGCAGGCGGCCGGGTGTTGCGATCAGGATATCGATACCGCGCTTCAGGGCGAGCCGCTGAGGATTCTGACCGACCCCGCCCACGACCACCGTGTTCCGGAGCCCGGTATAGTGCCCGTAGGCGTGGAAGCTGTGACTGATTTGCTGGGCCAACTCCCGGGTCGGGGCCAGCACGAGGACACGGATGGGGCGGGTGCGGCCGGCGGGCGACGAGGGGAAATCGCCCAGGCGATGGAGGATAGGCAGGGCGAAGGCCGCCGTCTTGCCCGTGCCCGTCTGCGCACAGCCGAGCAGGTCGCGACCGGCCAGCATGCGGGGAATCGCCTGGAACTGGATCGGAGTGGGAACGGTATAGCCTTCGGCAGCGACCGCACGGAGGAGGGGCTCGGCGAGCCCAAGCTGATCGAACGTCATTCAAGGTCCTAGAGGGAGCGTTCCAGGACCAGATGCGAGCAGCGCGACTTGCGTTCTCAGAAAGCCATTGGTACCTGGCAGTCATCCAATGGCCAAGTGGCAAGTGGAGTGAATCAGCCCAATTCTAGCACAAGCCGTAGAAAAAGCCAGGGCGAGCGTGCGAACAGCCGGTTCCCGGCGTCGCCAAGGAGGAGCACAAGCCCACGTCGTCGGCATCGGCGAGGGGGGCATCAACCTTTTCCTCCGCCCTCACGGCGGCTCCAGCGAGGATTCGCGCGGCCACCCCGTTATCCGTTTTGCGGCTGGTGATCACGCCAGATTCGCGGAGGAGGTATTCCCCCGGCCGCGCGCGAAGGGCCGTAAACAAGATGGCAATGCCCGCAACGGCCATCGCCAGGAACGCGACGGCGGCGGAAACCGTCCTTCACTTCACGGCGTCCAATACCGCCCTTTCGATTGGCGGCTGCCGGCGAGCCATTGCTGACAGCCCCCACGCGTCGACCGTGCGGTCCCTGATCGATCGGCGACGGATCAAGCCCCCCGCATGTCCGAATCCTTGTCCGGAAAGGGCAAAGGGCCCGGCCGCCAAACCGACCGAACCCATGGATTTCCAGGTGGCTATCAGAGCGGAGGGCATGGGACTCGAACCCACAACCCCTTTCGGGGCACCACATTTCCAGTGTGGCCGCTAGCCATTCGCTTACCCTCCGGAGGGATAGGCCGCCGAGCGGCGGTTCCCTGTATCTATCGTGCCCGACTCCTGCCGCCGATGCAAGGCCGGCGGCGCACGGAATGGCTTCGGGCGTCGGGACACAGCGCGCCGGGATAGCCCCCCGCCTGCCACGGACGATCGAGGGCGGACCGCCGGGACCGCCGCGCCACTGCTTCCTCAGTCGTTGATGTGGGCGCCGCTGATCAGGTCGATGAAATCCTGGTTCGACTTGAACTTGCCGAGCTTGGCGGTGAGCTGCTCCATGGCGTCGACGTGATGCATCGTCGAGAGTGTGCGGCGGAGCATGGTGACCGCGTGCAGCGTCTCGGGCGGGAGGAGCTTCTCCTCGCGGCGGGTGCCCGACTGCGAGATGTCGATGGCCGGCCAGATCCGCCGGTCGGCGAGCTTGCGGTCGAGGACCAGCTCCATGTTGCCGGTGCCCTTGAACTCCTGGAAGATCAGCTCGTCCATGCGGCTGCCGGTGTCGATCAGGGCGGTGCCCACGATGGTCAGCGATCCGCCCTCTTCGAAGAGGCGGGCCGTGGCGAAGAGCTTCTTGGGGACGTCCATGGCCTTGATGTCCACGCCGCCGGACATGGTGCGGCCCGTATTGCCGACCCACTTGTTGAAGGCGCGGGCCAGGCGGGTGATCGAGTCGAGGAGCATGACAACGTCCTTGCCCATCTCGGCGAGCCGCTTGCAGCGCTCGACGACGAGTTGGGAGAGGCGGACGTGGCTCTCGATGTCGCGGTCCAGACTGCTGGCCACGACTTCGCCGCGGACGGCCCGCCGCATGTCGGTGACCTCTTCGGGCCGCTCGTCGATGAGCAAGACGATCAGCTTGCAGCCCGGGTTGTTCGTGGCGATTCCCTCGCTGATGTGCTGGAGGAGGATCGTCTTGCCGGTCCGCGGGGGAGCGACGATCAAGGCCCGCTGCCCTTTGCCCAGGGGCGTGAGCAGGTCCATGACCCGGGTCGTCAGCGGCGTGGGGCCCGTCTCCAGCTTCAGCCAGGACTCGGGGTTGATGGGCGTGAGCTCGTCGAACCCCTTGACCTCGCGGTACTGCTCCGGAGTCATCCCGTCCACGTCGTGCAGCTCGCGGAGCCGCGGCCCCTGCTGCTTGCGGCCGGGTTGCACCATGCCGTTGAGGTGAACCCCTTCCCGCAGCGCGTACTTCTCGATCATGCTGCCGGGTACGAAGGGGTCGGTCAACTGGCGTATATAGTTGGCGTTGGGATCCCGCAGGAACCCGTAGCCGTTGGGGTGCATTTCCAGCACCCCGCCGCCGGCGTGGAGCGGTCCCACGTCCCCATTCTCGCCGGGTTCGTTTTCCCGCACGACGTTCGGCTGCGGCCGCGTGTCGCGAAGGGGTCGGGTGCGAGCGCGGTGGCTCGGGCCGTGGACGCCCGTCTTGCCGCGCGGTTTCCCTTTCTTCCTTTTTCCCATGATCCACCTATCGAAGAACACAAACCACCGCTCGGGCACCGTGCGCTCCCGGGCGTCGTCCCGTTCCTAAGGACGGGCTCGACCGGGGGCTGAGGCGACCCGATTCCGGCGTGCCGAACCGCCCGTCCGAAATCCAGCGGCTCGGCGCACGAAGGAACTCCGTTCCCAAATCAGGGCAACGATGACCTCCTGGACCTGGCCGGTTCCTGAGAGCCGGCAGGACAATGCTGGAGCGACTCGAGAGTCAACCGCAAGGGGGAATAAACTGGTGCTGTCCGCACCCTCTCTATACCCGGACAATCGGGGAAAGATCACTCCGCGGAGCAATCGTGCAGCCCGGACCGTCGGCTCTGGGGTCCTCTCCCGCGCGCCCCGCAATCCAGCGATCAACGCGCCTCGCGGCGGATAGCGACCCCTTCACGGACACCACCGGACCGGCCGATAGCGGCCTCCGTGGTATTGTTTGTCCCCAGCACCACGCTCTGCCACCGGTTGCAACTCCCTCGGCATTCCGCCCCACCCGGCGCAAGGGCCAAAACGGGTGTGAACCGAACGAACCCAGACAGCAGGTACCTATTGTGCCTCGCCAGACGTGGACGCGAGGGGCTCACCGCTGAGCCCCCGGGAGAATCCACCCTCGGCACGGATAATCCAAGCACCAACAACCGATGCATTGCGGCCGACACGCGGCGCCCCAGCCCCGCTTGCCGCCACCTCTCGGCGCGGACAGCATGCTCCCCCGGCCCTCCGCAGCGCGGTGCCCGAAGTACCTTCGAAAGACACGCGCAGCCAGCCAACCTGCACGACCAGCCCTCTCGCCCCAAATCTATCGCAGCACGGCCGTGCAAAGCTGGAACCGGACGGCCCCATCTCAGCGCCGGTGGCCACCAAGCAAATGGCTCTACCGGCCGCCAAGTAGAACTCTCACTACGGCCATCTTAACTTTATGTCGGTTCCTGTCAAGGTTTGTATCGACAATTCGAGTTTTCGCCCTGCCGGCCACCCCCAATACCCCTCGCTGAGTCGCCGGTCGCCCCCCGCAACGCGCGAAGCATTCGCCGAACTACCGATGCAGTGGGGAGCCCACATTCCCCCCAGGGCCGCACAACCCGAAAATTCCGCAAACTTTCGTCGCACTTCCACACCAGGCGTTACCGATAACAGGCCCGGCGGCCCAAGAAAGGCCTCCGTTTTCGTCTGCCGAATCCGCGGTCGTCGCCCGCCAGTAGGGAACGCACATCCCCGTCCCATCCGGCGGGCGCTCCTCGTATCGAGTGGGAGTTCTTCGTATGAACCAGGCATGGCCTTGCTACACGTGGGTGTTCCTGTTGGCGTTCGCGCCGACGGCCAGCCTTTCTGCCCAGGAACTAGTGCGCTGGCAACCGGAGCTAGAGGCGGCCCAGCGCACGGCCGAGCAGAGCGGGCGACTCGTGCTCATCCACTTCTGGGCCGAATGGTGCGGCGCGTGCCAGGGGATGGAGCGGCAGGTCTTTTCCCGGGCCGACGTGGCAGCGGCGGTGGAGCGTGGGTATGTCCCCGTGAAACTCAATGCCGACGAGAATTCCCGGCTCGCCCAGGAGTTCCGGATCACGGCACTGCCGACAACGATCATCGTCACGCCGCAGGGGCGGGAGCTGGATCGCGCTCACGGTGCTTTGCCCGCTTCTGACTACATCTCCATGCTTACGCAGATCGCCAATGACACCCGCATCGAGGTCGGCGGGAGCCACTCGCAACAGGTGGCAGCCCCGCAAGGAGGCTGGCCCACCGACGGAGGGGCTCGCGAGTCGCACCCCACTGCGGATGGGTTTGGCTCCCAGCACGGCAGTCCTAGCGCCCCAGGCCCCGGTGCCGGGGCCGAGACCTCTCCGCCCTGGCAGACTTGGCCGCCGCGCGAGGAAGCTCGCCAGCCGGCAGGTCCCGTTCCCGGTGCCAACACGCCCCAGCCCCCCCCCTGGATAAGCCCGGCTCCTGTGACCGCAGACGCCACGCCCCACACCAGGGGAGACATATCCCCTCCGCATTGGCATACCCCAGGGCAAACTCAGGGGGTCGGGCAGCGCCCGGCCTGGGGCCAAGGCACCCCACCGCACGCTTCCGCCACGGCGACACCGCCCCGACCCGCCACCCCAACGGAACCGCCCCGCTCTCCCTCCAACCCGAGCTACACCGGCAGGAGCGACCTCGCCTTGCAGTCGCCGACGGAGCCCTCGCGTCAGGAAGCGGGTCCCCCCCCTTCTGTTGATGCGCGGGCCCCACAAGTCGGTATCGAGGGATTTTGCCCCGTGGTCCTGGTGGAAAGGCGGCAGTGGGTCCCCGGCGACCGCCGCTGGGGAGCCTTCCACCGCGGGACACTTTACCTCTTTGCTGGTCCGCAGGAACGCGACCGGTTCATGCTCGAACCCGACCGCTTTGCGCCGGTCAACGACGGCAAAGACGTGGTGGCCAGCATTGAGCAGGGTAAATCGATTCCCGGGCGCCGCGAGCACGGGGTCTTCTTCCAGGACCGCGTCTACCTCTTTGCCAACGAGGCCTCGCTGGACCGGTTCAGCCGGGCAGCGGACCACTACGCCGAGGCCGTCCTCCAGACAAACCGACCCGACCCGACCCGGCGGTATCGCTGAGCGGCGGGAACTACTTCTCCTCGATCCGCTTCGTCAGGCGAGCCACCTGGACGCGGATTCCTTCGAGGTCCGGGTTGAGCCGCAAGGCGCGGCGAAAGCACTCTAGTGCCGCCACCTGATCGCCGAGGCGCAAGAAGGCCAACCCCATACCCGACGCGGCACCGAAGTGGTAAGGGTTCAGCTCCAGGGCCTGATGGCAGTCGCGGATCGAGGCCTCGTATTGCTCGAGGCCGAAATGCCCCACGGCGCGCTGGTTCCATGCCTCGGCGAATTCTGACGACCAGGCGATCAACTCGGTCGCCCGGCGGGCGGCATCTTCATAGCGGTGGGCGGCATTCAGGCGGACGATGATTGCCAGCGCGTGGCGTTCCGCCTCGCTTCCGGCACGGCTCCAAACGTTGCGGATGGCGTTTTCGGCGATCATCCGCACGGCCCGGTCCGGGTCGTGCAGCGCGCGCCCCAGCGTTGCGTTGGCGTCGTAGTCGGCCAAGAATCCCAACGCCAGCACGGAAGCCCGCCGCACACGACGTTGTGTATGCTCGGTTAAACGCAGCAGTGTCCCCGTCGTGTACTGGCGGGAGACCCGGGTGATGAAGCCCGCCGAGTCTTGGTTGTCGAGGTAATGCCGGTAGAGCTTAACGATCAATGGCGACCGTGCGCCGTGTTTTCTCACCGTAAAGACTCCTGCGGGCGAAGGAGGAAATCAGGTGGGTCGTCAACGGCACCGGGAAGCCGCCGGGCCGATCTAAATCGATTGTAATTGGCCGACCGGGCTGCGGACAACGAGAAATCGAGGGCTCTTTGGAGGTATATGTAATTGGCCCATAGAAGTTAGTTCCACGGTTCGCCACTGCCGCCGAGAACGGGGACCCACCATCAGGGTGGTTAGTCGGCGCGGCCCGGAGGCTGCCCTTGACTGGAACGCGCGGAAGGCTGCCCTTGACTAGAACGCGCAACCGTTCTTATAGTAAGGCATTACGGCGATCTTCACGACCGCACGCCTCTTCGACCTGCAACGGGACCTACCATTTTCGTGGAGTACGATGCCGCCTCTGCTGATCGACGTTCGCACGGCCGACGACCCCCGTGACGTGGTCCACCGGGCGGTTCAGGCCCTGGCCGAGGGGAAGCTGGTCGCCTTTCCCACCGAGACAGTCTACGGGGTGGCGGCTCGGGCCCTCGACGAGCAGGCGGTGGAGCGTCTCCACGCGGCGAAGGGTCGGCGGGAGGGGCATCCCTTCACGCTGGCCGTCCGTAGCGTTGAGGAGGCTCGCGACTTCGCCCCCGATATGAGCCCGCTGGCGCAGCGACTGGCACGTCGGTGCTGGCCGGGGCCCATCACGCTGGTGGTCAGCAACGCGCATGCGGGCAGCCTGGTGGCCAGGTTCTCCGCGGCGGTCCGGGAGGCGGTCGCGCCGGCGGGGACCATCGGGCTGCGTGTCCCGGCACACCCGATCATTCTCGATGTCTTGCAGATGATCGCCGGACCGCTGGTCCTCTCCAGTGCCAATCGTAGCGGGGAGAAGGAGGCGGTCACGGCGGGCGAGGTCGTCGCGGCGCTCGGCGAGAAGGTCGATCTGGTGCTCGACGACGGTCCCAGCCGCTACGGCGAACCCTCTTCGGTCGTCCGCGTGGACGCCGCCTCGATGGAGATCCTGCGGGCGGGTGTGGTCCCGGCCCAGACCCTGAAGCGATTGGCCGCCAAGATGATCGTCTTTGTATGCACGGGGAACACCTGCCGCAGCCCGATGGCCGAGGCACTCTGCCGCAAGCTGCTGGCCGAGCGTCTCGGCTGCCCGCTCGATGACATCGAAGATCGAGGTTTTCTCGTGACCTCGGCGGGCATCGCGGCGGCGATCGGTGGCTGCGCCAGCGCCGAAGCCCAGCAGGTGATGGCGCATGCCGGACTCGACCTCGCGGAGCACGAGTCGCAGCCCCTCACCGAGAGGCTGGTCAACCACGCCGACATGATCTTCACCATGACGCGCTCCCACCGGCAGGCGATCGTCGCCCAGTGGCCGGAGGTCGCCCCGCGGACCTTTCTCCTCTGCACCGATGGCTCCGACGTCTCCGATCCCATCGGAGGGCCCGCCGAGCGCTACGCGCAGTGCGCCCTGCAGATCGAAGCCGAGTTGCGAAAGCGCCTGGACGAGCTGGTGGCTTGACGAAAGAATGCAACAGGGCGGAGCGGGGCTGAGGCTGCTCTACCAGCCAGGGGCTGCTGAACCAGCAAGGATTGCATATGATGCGAATCGCCGTGGGAAGCGATCATCGAGGGTATTTGGTGCGGGCACACGTGGTCGAGAAGCTGGAGGAGCTCGGGCACGACGTCGCAGACGTGGGGACTCACGGGCCCGAATCGGTCGACTATCCGGACATCGCGGCCCAGGTCGTTGAGAAAGTCTGCCGGGGAGAGGCGGAACGGGGCATTGTCATCTGCGGCACGGGCCTGGGCGCATGCATCGCCGCGAATAAGTTTCCCGGCATTCGCGCGGTCCCCTGCCACGACGACTTGACGGCCGAAATGAGCCGCCGCCACAACGACGCCAATGTCCTGTGCCTTTCCGCCGACCTCCTGGGGGAACGGTTGATCGACCGCATGGTGCAGATATGGATCACGACCCCCTTTGAGGGAGGCCGCCATGGCCGGCGCGTAGAGAAGATTCGTCAATTGGAGCAGCTCAACTTCGGCCCCCGCTCCTGCGAACCTCACCCGCAGCAGTGACGAGGCCAAAGGGGCAAATGCTGCCCCCCAGTGCGCCCCAGCGCCCTCACCCCGACGGCGCCGGAGGAACGTGGCCCCGGACGTACAAGTCGCCGTCGAGCAGACGCGTCTCCTCGACCTCGAGGCTCAGGGCTCGGTCCATCTCGGAGATTCCCCAGCCGGCGAGGGCGCTTGGGGCATCGCGGCCGCCGACGAGCTTCGGCGCTACGAAGACGTGGACCTCGTCGATCCAGCCGCGGTCCAAGAGCGTGCCGAGCAGTTCGCCACCGCCCTCTACCAGGAGGTTGGTCATCCGCCGCCGGCCTAACTCGTCGAGGAGGGCGCCGAGGCGCTCGTCTCGGCCGTCGCCGGAACATAGGAAGACCTCGCAGCCCGCCTCGGCGAGGCGGCGGCGGCTTTCCTCCGGCGCTTCGGGGGCCGCCGCAACGAGGACGGGGACCTCGCCGGCCGTACGAACCAGCCGGCTCGCAGGAGAGATCGAGGCGGCGGTGTCGACGACGACGCGCAGGGCGGTGCGCGGCCCGGGCGGTCGGGCGGTGAGGAGCGGATCGTCGATCTGGACGGTGCGGCGGCCGACGAGAATCGCGTCCATACGGCCGCGCAAGGCGTGGACGACCTGCCGGGAGCGGGCGTTGGAGATCCACCGGCTCGAGCCCGTGGCCGTGGCCGTCTTGCCGTCGAGGGTCATTGCCCATTTGGCGATGACCCATGGCCTGCCGGAGCGGAGCAGCTTCAAGTAGGGTGCATTGAGGCGGCGGACCTCCGCCTCGCAAACCCCCACCTCCACTGCCAGACCGGCGGTCGCCAGCTGGGCTGCGCCGCCACCATCCACGGCTGGGAAGGGGTCGCGCTGGGCGGCGACCACGCGGGATACTCCCGCAGCCACAATCGCCCCGACACAAGGCGGGGTCTTCCCCTGGTGGCAACAAGGTTCCAATGTGACGTAGAGGGTGGCTCCGCGGGCGCGGTAGCCCGCCATGCGAAGCGCTTCTACCTCGGCGTGGGGCCCCCCGAAGCGGCGGTGCCAGCCTTCCCCGATGATTTCAGCCCCCCGGGCCACGACGCAGCCGACGAGGGGATTCGGCTCCACGGCTCCGAGGCCACGAGCCGCCAGCTCGAGGGCGCGCCGCATGTGCCAAGCATCGAGGTCGGGTTGATCCATCTCGATCGCGAAAACGTCTATTGGTTGTCCTGGCGAGGGCCCCTTATAATCTTAGCCGCCCGCCGCGGCCGGCTCCACCTTGACGAGGCAGAGACGGGGTTCGGCATCGCTGAAAGGGCCATTTGCCGGTCACGTCCTTCGGGGCCGTGGTGCCGCTTTCGATGGTTGCCGCGGCCCCTTTTTTTCCCGCTCCTCACCCACCATGAGCCAAGTTCCCCCCCGCGAGCGGTCTCCCCGGATTCTCCTGGTCCGTCTTCGTGGCGTTCCCGAAGTCGTCCACAGCCTGCCGATACTCCACGGCCTTCGCGATCACTTCCCCACGGCCTGGCTGGCCTGGGCGGTCGAGGAGCCGGCTGCGGAGCTGCTCCTCGGGCTCCCCGATCTCGATGAGGTGGTGGTCCTGTCGCGCGGCTGGAACCGCTCGCCGACGACCGTCTGGAGGCTCCGCCAGCGCCTGCGGTTCACGCAGTTCGAGACCACGATCGACGCTGACGGGACCCTGGCCGGCAGCCTGGTGGCTCGTCTTTCCGGGGCCGTGCAGCGAATCGCTCCGCGCCGCGGCGGTTCGACCTGGCTCCCTTGGCCGGGGAGAGGGCGACGCCCTCCGCTCGACCTGCGCTACCGGGTCGATGGCGGGCTGGAGCTCCTGCGGCCGCTGGGGATCGATTCGGCCCAGGTCCGTTTCGGACTCGTCGAGGACGAACCGCACGCCGCGGCGGCCAACTGGACCTTGCAGGAGGCCGGCTTCCACTCGGGTTTCGCGCTCCTTCACCGCGGGGTCGGCGCGATGCGTGCCTGGCCGGAAGCGACGGCCGCCGCGGTGATCCGCCACTTGGGCCACGCGCGAGCGCTGCCGACGCTGATTCTCTGGGGGTGTGAGCGGGAGCGGGAGGCCGCGGCACGGATCACCGACCACGCCGACGGCCATGCCCGCGTTGCCCCGCGGACCACGCTGCGCCACGTGGCGGCCCTCGCCCGGCGCGCCCGTCTCTGCCTGGGAGGCGACGAGGGGCCGCTCTACCTGGCCGCTGCGGTGGGAGCTCCCTGTGTCGGCCTCTTCGGCGGCCGCTCCGGCGATGGGCAAGCTCCCGGGGGTGTGCGGCGGGTCCTGCTCGAAGACGGTTCGGCGCGCTGCTTCCAGCCCGCGCAGATCATCGCCGCCTGCGAAGAGTCCCTCGCCTGCGGCGGCCAGCTCATAGGCACCTGATTCGTCCGTTCGATGAACGCACCGTCCCGCATCCTCATCGTCCGCCTCAGCGCCATCGGCGACGTGATCCACGGTATGCCCGTGCTGTGCGCGCTGCGCGACCGCTTCCCGCGGGCCGAACTGAGCTGGCTGGTGGAGGAGCGCGCGGCGCCGCTGTTGGAGGGACACGAGGCCCTGGACGGACTGCTGACGGTTCCCCGCGGATGGCTGAAGTCGCCGCAGACGCTGCTGCGGCTCCGCCGCCGGCTCCGCGAAGGGGCCTTCGACGTGGCGGTCGACGTGCAAGGGCTCGCCAAAAGCGCCCTCGCCGCCCGGCTCTCCGGGGCCCCGCGGCGGATCGGCTTCGGCGACGAGAAGGGCCGGGAGCTGAGTCCCTGGCTCTACACCGACCGCGTCCACACGCGGTCGCCGCACGTCGTCGACGCCAACCTCGATCTCCTGCGGCCGCTGGGCATCAAGCATCCCCGGGTCCGCTTCGCCGTGCCCGAGCCGGAGAAAGACCGCACCGCCGCCGAGCAGATCCTCGCCGAGATGGGAGTCGGCGCGCGGTTCGCGGTCATCAACCCGGGCGCCGGTTGGGCGTCGAAGGTCTGGCCGGCGGACCGTTACCCCGCCGTCGCCCGGCACCTGGGCGAGTCGTTGCGGCTGCCCAGCCTGGTGATCTGGGGATCCGAACAGGAACGGGAGTGGGCCGAAGCGATCGGGGCCGCATCCGGCGGATACGCGCGCCCGGCCCCGCCGGTAACCCTGCGCCAACTAGCGGCGCTCCTGCGGCGGGCCCGTCTCTTCGTAGGGGCGGACACGGGGCCTCTCCACCTGGCGGCGGCCGTGGGAACGCCGTGCGTCGGACTCTTCGGCCCCACGCCCGCAATCCGCAACGGCCCCTACGGCCCCGGCCACCACGTGCTCCAGAACGTCTCCTTCGAGGGCACTTCACGGCAGCGCCGCTCTGCCGGGCCGGAGGTGATGGCAGCGATCCGGGCGGACGAGGTCTGCACCGCCTGCGAGGCCGTCCTCCGCCGTGCCGCCTGAGAAGCACTGGGGGCCACGCTGCGCCGGGCCGTGCCGCCGCATCGGCTCCCCCTTCTCCTTCCTCGATCTCTCATCCGCTCTCTCTTCGCCGCCTCTCGTCGCAGGCCGCACAGGCCCCGGTGCGGTGCGCGGCCGAGGAGGCGCCTCCCGAGCCAGGGCGGCGGCGGTGACGTTTGCCGGAATGCCGCGGTTTCTCCTTTGCTGCCTCCGGGGGGATTTTGAGGGATGGAGAGGGAGCGCCGGGGAAAGCGTGGCCCAAAAGAGATAAGACGTTGTGAGCCAATGGCTTATGGTTTTTTTGCGACGCTGGAGATGGGCAGTACCGCGGGGCCTGTCAAAATGGGTAACAGGCTTCGCAAGTGCATATCCTCTAACAGCTTTCGAGGCGGATGGAGGGGGGAGGGGGTGATTCGGGCGCTGCTGCGGGGTTTTCGCGGCGGTGCGCTTGGCTCGAGGGAGGATGCCGCCCGGCCGGGTTTGCAGGCGAAGGAGAGGAGTTGCTTTAGGGGGCACTGCCGTGGGCTATGGTGGCGTCGGGATCCTCGACGATGACGCGGAAGCCGACATTGAAGACCTTTTGGTAGGGCCGGTAGTCGAGGCGGGAGCTGGCCGTGCCGCGGTGGGGCCGGTCGCGCCAGGAGCCGCCGCGGACGATCATCCGCCCGCCGCTCCCTTCTGCCTCGCTGCGGGTCCACTCCCAGACGTTCCCCAGCATATCGTGCAGGTCCCAGGCATTGGGCCGGTAGCTCCCCACAGGGGCGGAGAGGAAGTGGCCATCGTCGAAGCGGGTGTCGCGGGGGACCCAGTCGTCGTAGGGACCGGGGTTCTCGATCACCTCCGCCGCCGTGTAGTTGTTCCGGGCCGTGCAGGCGGCATACTCGCGGAGGCGGATATCGCCGAAGTTGGCGTAGGCGGTGTAGTCGGCGCCGAGCGAACCGAAGAAATAGGGCGTCGCCGTGCCCGCCCGGGCGGCCCATTCCCACTGCGTCTCCGTGGGGAGGGTGAAACGCATCCCCGTCTGCGCGCTCAACCAGCGGCAGAAGTCCATGGCCTGCTCCCAGCTCACGCGGACCACCGGCTGCTCGGGCTCGTTTACCGGGTAGCCCAGCCGGCCGAACTGGTAGCCGTGCCGCGATTCATGGCGGCTGTCGTGTTCGGGATCGAAGCGGGCGAACTGGGCGTTGGTCACCTCGAAGCGCCCCATCCAGAAGGGCCGCTCGACGGCCGTCACCCGGGGCGGCACCTCGTGCGCCATGGGATCGGCCTGCCCCATCACCAGGCCGCCCGCCGGAACGCGGACCAGCTCCAGGGTGATCCCCTCGCCGAGGTCGATCACCCGCCGGCTCTCCTCCGGGGGCCCTTGGCGGCGGCGGGCCTCGGCGGCGTCGAACGGCCAGCCGGGGACGGGCGAGACGAATTGGGTCAGGCAGACGGCCGCTCCCGGAGCGGCACCGCTCCGCCCGTAGGAGGCAGCGGCGAGCCGCGTTGCGGGCGCGGCCTCGTTCGGTCGTGGTGCCGGCGCCGCGCGGAGCCGGGGCTCATAGATCGCCTCGTAGTCGACGGCGATCCCGGCGTACCGCCTGCTGAGCTCCATCCGCCGCGGCATCACCGCCTCGACCGCCTCGGCCCCCACGATCTCCGACCAGGTGCCGTGGTAGGGGGTGTTCAGATCGATCCAGGTGATCAGCCGGTCCCAGTCCTCCGCATCGAGCTCTACGCCGTGGTGGCGGCCGTCGCGGAGCATCTGCACCAGCTCGGTGGTATCGGCGTGGAACTCGCCGGGGGTGAGCAGGTTCATGTCGCTCTCGATCCCCGGCCGGCGGACGTAGCGGTGCAGCTCGGCATAGGAGACGGAGAAGGCGCCTCCCTGGGGCAGGGCATAGCCCACGTTCCCGGCGATCTGCGACGACCAGTCGGCAATCCTCTCCGCCCCCCGCAGGTCGGTAAGCTGCGTGCCATCGTCGCGGGGTTGGCCGTCGTGGCAGGCGATGCAGTGGCGGTCGAGCACGGGTTGCACCTCGCGGTGGAAGGCAAAGCCCCGCGGCGGCCCGTACCAGGGCTCGATGCTCGAGGGCGGCCGCAGCGAGGCCAGCGTAGGCCGCACCGGCGGCGCCGTATTCTGCGACTCGTGGCAGCCCGCGCAGGAGACCGTCTCGCCCGGCATACCGACGATCCAGGTCCGCTTCAGTTGCAGGGCCTTCCCCTCGGCGTCGAGCGGCTGGAGGGTGATCGGCTTGTTGGCGGGGATGCGGAAGTGGGCGGAGCCGTCCTCCTCGACGGGCACCGTCCCCAGCACCCGCTTGATATCCCAGGGGCCGTCGATGCCGATGCTCCCCAGCAGACCCCCCATCCCGCGCGACGACCAGTAGTAGCTGATCACGCGGATCGCCTTCACTTCGCCGCGGGGGATGCCCGCCAGACCGGGGCCGTGGTAGACGTCGCCGATCATCACCAGCGCGTCGTCGCGGTGAAGATCGACCTTGTCGGCGATCACCGGCGGCCGGGGCCGGGGCGCCAGGGGGATCGGCTGCAAGAGGGCCGCCCCCTCAAGCTCCTCGATGAGGGTGATGTTGTCGAAGACGTCCACCAGGTAGATGCCCCAGAGCGAGTCGGGCGTCTCCTTCATGGCCACAAGGAAGTACTTGCTGCTCAGCGGATGGGGGTGGAGGAATTGAGGCCAGACGCCGTCCACGATGCGGTCGGCGACGATCGGTTCCACCTCTTGCCCCCAGCCGGGGATCTCCTGGACCACCCCGTCGGCCTCATGGCGGCCGCGGGCCGGATCGACGAGGAGGAGCCGGCCGGAGCGGTGGGTGCCGTGGTGGCCGGTGACGATGCCCGCCACCTTCGTGGGATGGTCGGGGACCGGCTGGGCATAGAAGAACGACGGCGGGAAGTAGGAGCCGCTGCCGAAGTACTCCATCTGCCCCGTGCCGTCGGGATTCATGTGGAAGAGGATCCGCGAGTTCGAGTGCGGCAGGTCGGCGTATTCCCAGCGGAGGTACATCACCCGCCCGCTGTTGGTCACCGTGGGGCACCAATCGCTGTCCTGCTCGAAGGTAAGCTGGCGGATCTTTCCCGTCTCGCGGTCCATGCGGTAGAGGCAGACCATCGGTGCCGCACCGAAGACGCAGGGCAGCCCCACGTAGTTCGCCGTGGAGGAGAAGATGATGCGGCCATCGGGGAGGTAGCAGGGATCCGAGTGGGAGGCGTCCTCGCCGTCGTCGGGCGTCACCTGGACGAGGCCGCTGCCGTCGGCGCCGATCTCGAAGATCCGCCAGGCCAGCTCCGCCTCGCCCACCGAGGCGAAGAGCAGCCGCTCTCCGTCGAAGTCGAGCGTGACGTCGGCCACGATGCGGCCTCCCTCGGGCCGGTAGAGCGTCTCCAGCCGGGGGCTTCCCCGCAAGTCGCGCAGCACGGCGATCTCGTTGTCCCAGCCGAAGTGCGGCACTGCGTCGTTGGCATGGAAGTTCGTGGCCAGCCCGATGGCCTCGTTCATCGCCGTGCGGGCCCGAGGGCCGAGGTTGCGCCGCACCAGGAGCAGCTCGTCGAAGTCGAACAGCGGGTTGGCCAGCAGCACCTCCCGCTGGAAGGCCAGCACGCGCTCGGCCTCTTCCCAGGCTCCCGCGGCGCCTGCCGCGAGCCGTGCGCGGAGGTCGTCCAGGCCGGCCTCGATCTCGGCCAGACGCGCCAGGTGCTCCTGGGCAGCGGTGAAGCGATGGGGGAACTCGGCGGCCAGGTCCTCGATGGCCATCCGCATGGCTCGCGGGTTGAAACGCGCCAAGCCATCGGGTACCGCCCGGGCCCGTTGCCGCGATGCCAGCGTCCCTCCATAGAGCGCCGCCCAGCGGGGGGCGTCGAGCGGCACTCCCTCGGCCAGCAGCGCCTCCAACTCGGCCTCAATCGCCTCCGGGGTAATGCCCGGCGAATCCAGCAGCGGAGCGAAGACCGTACGGGCCACGACCGCATCGCTCGCCTCGTCGCCGGATCGGTCGAGCTGGATGGACTGCGTCGACCACTGGCTGGTGCTGCTCTGGGTGGCCGGTTTGTGGAGCGCCAGGTTCGTCTCCGTATCCTCACCGAAGACCTGCACCTCGTCGAGGTGCAGCCAGGTCGGTCCGGGAAGCTGGATGCGGACGTAGCGGGCGCGCTCGCCGGCCAGCGGCACCTCGAGCGGTGCGCCGTCGGCACCGACGAAAGGTGTGCCATCGTGGGCATAGACCTCCCGCCAGTGGCTGCCGTCGTCGGAGAGGAGCAGCCGCAGATGCGCGGCACGTTCGGGGGCGTGGGGGGTGTTGTAGACCACCACCCGACCGATGACCTCGACGCCTTCCAGATCGACCTGCCAGTAAGGATTCTCGTCCTGGCCGGTATGGAAGGCGAAGTGCCCGCGGATTTCGCCGTCTACGGCGCCCGCGGCGTCTTCCGCCGGCAGCGTGCCCTGGGCCTGGGCACGAACGCGCTCGACCTCGGCCAGCCAACCGCTGGTATCGGCGCCGGGGGCGGGAATTGCCGCGAGCAGTCCGCCGACGAACATCCCCACCAGCCACGCTGCTCCCCGCTTCGGCAACACCTTCATCTTTCCCTCCTCGGTCAGAAAAGGTGCAAGGTTCGTACCACCGCGGACCAATGGATTACCAGCCGCGGACACGGCATCCATTATGGCCGCCGAGGGAGCCGAAAACCATAGGATGAGGACGCTCGCCTTCCGTTCACACGGTTAAGCCGAGCGTGGTATATGGTGCGGCCGTGGCCTGCTAAGTCCACACCGAGAGATCGAAGGCGCCCGGCCAGCCGCCGTGGCGCTCGATGATCGTGTCGATGCGGTCGATGAGGGGCACCGAGGCGTCCAGGGCCGCGAGCACGAGACGGTAGCGGTCGATCTCGGCCGCCTCGAGCTGGCGGCGGCGGCCCTTGAGCCACTTTTCGGCCACGTGGTAGGCACCGACGCGGCACCGCCAGACGGCCTCGGCAACGGGGGCGAACCATCGCGTGGGCGAGACGAGGACCCGCGCGCCGTCGTAGCGTGGATATCCGGGCGCCACGACCCAGGGGCCGTGGCCCTCGGCGCGGGGGAGGGCCGTGGTGCCGAACGGCGCCGGGGGAGGAGAGCCCGGCCCGTGCCGGGCCGCTCCGCGGGGGCCGTCGTCCGAAGTCTCTCCGTTCCCGGAGATGCTGCTCCTCGATCGGCCATCAGGGATTCGTGAGGTATCGAGGAGATGGAGGGCCATCAGCTCTCGGCCCACATCGGCCAGTTCGGCGAAGAGCGCGGCGCTGCGGGGGAGGAAGATCCTGGGGAAGTCGGACTGCAGAAAGGATGCGTAGCGGCGGCGGTAGGCGGGCGAGTGGAGGTGGGCGTAGAGGAATGCCAGCACGTCCTCCGGCGCGAGGTTCGCCATCCCGATTCCGCTTCCTTCCTGGGAAGATTGTCCGAAGTGCGCCGCCAGTCGCTCGAGGAGCCCGGGGGCGAAGTTCGCCCGCCGGGAGTCTCCATCGAGCAGATAGAGCGGGAAGACGTAGCCGATCTCGCGGGTGCGGTTCGAGAGCGCGGAGCTTTCGGCGGCATGGCGGGTTACGCCCACGAGGTTCCACTCCAGGCCCTGCTGCGACTGCTGGCGGCAGGTGATCAGCCCCAGGTTGCCGCCCGCGAGGAGGTGCCGCATCACCTCCGGCCGCGGCCAATCGACCATCCAGGGCGTGTAGTAGACGGGGCGGACGTCGAAAGGGCGGTAGAGACACTGGACCACGCGTTCCTGCCAGCGGTCGTCGGCGGCCACGCGGCGGCGGGCGGCGGCCAGCTTCCAGCCGCGGGTGTCGCCGGGGGGATACTTCGCGGCCCCCTTGCCGGCAAAGTACCGCGCGCGAATCGCCTCGTCCGGGACGCCGGCGTCGCGGAAAGCGGCAATCCGCTCCAAGAGGGCCTCGGCATCGCGATCGACGACGAAGTGGTCCCGCGCCGTGACGAACCCCGAGACATAGACCGGCATCAGCGCCGTGACGGGGTAGGCCGCTTCGTACTCAATCCGCCGCGACTCGTCGCGGGGGACGAACAGGTAGTAGGGCGGCTGCGGCGCCAGGGTGCGGCGGGCCAGCGTGCGGGCGGTCCCAGTCTCAAGGGCGCGGCATTTTGCGGCGCGGTCGCCCCAGATGCCGGCATGGCGGACCTCGGGGGGGAGGGGCACCGGAGGGCGGACCAACAAGGCAACGGCGGTTCCCTGTTCGATGTCGAAGAGGTTTTCGTCGCCGGCGGCCTCGGGCAGGGCCGCCTCGCGGTGGGCGTTGCCGTGCAGGTCCACCAGCGCTGCCGAGGCAAAGGTCGCCATCAGCGCGCGGCGCATGCCGCGGAAGGTGGGATTGTCCAGATAGGCGTGGTTGGTCACGTAGGCCAGCACCCCGGTCCCGGCGCGCTCGATGCGATGCTGGCCGAGGCGGAAGAACTTCACGTAGTCGTCCTGGAGCCAAAGCTTCTTCTCGGCTAGAGGACGGCCGTCGACGCTGTAGTAACTGTGGCCGTCGGCCCCGGGGAGCCGGCCCTTGAGAAGGCGATCGATCCACCCGTTCATATTCGCGGAGACGCCCGAGAAAGGCGGGTTGCCCAAGACCACAGTGACGGCGGCCGAGCGTTTGAGGGCATCGGCCGCAGCGGAGGAGGCGTCTGCCTCCCCGGCCGGCCCCTCCAGGCTGTTGGCCAGGTAGAGCCGGAGGCGGAGCGGGACAGGGAAACGGTAGCCGGTGCGGGCCAGCGCCAGGGCGATCTTAAGATGGGCGAGGGCCAGCGGCGGGGCCAGCACTTCAAAGCCGCTCAACCGCGGCAGCAGGAAGGTAGGAACGTAGGCGTTCCAGAGTTCGGCGATGCGGGCTGCACTGTGCCCTTCGGCCTGCCAGTGGGCGGTCATCGTGCGGTGGACGGACTCGATCGTCTCCACCAGGAAGGTGCCGGTGCCGACCGCAGGATCGAAGACCTGCACGAAGGGCTCGTCGGCAGCGACACCCGGCGGGATGGCCAGACCAGGATAGCGGTGGACCATGGCAGCCCAGGTTGCGGTGTCGGCCAGGCCGCCGGCAAGACCGAAGTCGGTGCGGAGCACCTCGTCGATGCTGCCGACGATGAAGGCCGCCACCGGCTGCGGCGTGAAGAAGACCCCCCGCCGGCGCCGCTGCGCGGCATCGTAGGCCGCCAGGAAGCGCTCGTAGAAATGCAGGGCCGGATCGTCGTGCGGCTGCCGGCGGCGGAAGTTGCGGTGGAGGGCTGCCGGATCGGCGGAGCGGAGGATCGTTCGGACGTGCTCCACGCCGGCCGTGGACGGCGCGGCCAGGAGATGGGCAAAGAGGGGTGAAGCGGCCAGCGCGGCATCGGGCTCCGAGGGAGTGGGCCCGGCGAGCCACGCCGAGAAGAGCCCGCAGGTCATGGTCTGGGCGTAGACGTCGGCAAATTCCTCTTCGCCGCCTTCCGGGCGGAGCCGGTCGCGGAAGGCGAGCATCCGCTGGTGCCAGGGGCCGCAAGCCGGCTCGGCCGCAAGGGCGGCGTTCACCTCGTGGCGGATCGTGCGAGCTGCGTCGGCGAGGCGAGCCGCCAGCGCAGGCGCCGTATCGGGTGGGCGGCGGCGCGGGGGCGGAGCGGGCGAGCGGCGCATGCCGTCAACGGTCCTGGGCCGCACGGCGGCGGGCAGCGACGAACGAATTGACCGCGAGGGCCAGGAAGACCAGCGAAAGCACCGCCGTGACCGACTGGGAAACGGCCGCACCAGGACGGGCCACTTCCTCGCCGCGGACCAGCGCCGGCAGGCTCAATAGGCCCTGGAAGGTTCCCAGGAGAGCGATCAACGCCAAAGCGGCGGCGGCATGCATGGCATGTTTCCGCCACGCCGGCTGATACAAGGCCACCAGGCCCAGGCCGACGAACAGCACCCCGAAGACGGCGGGAATGAGTGCCGTGAAGTGCGGCGCCGCGGCTCCGAAGTAGCCAATGACGCCCACGGCGATCAGCAGGATGCCCAATCCAAGGCTTGTCTGTGGCATGGGAGGGAGGAGGGGTTGGGGACAGGGGAGACGGGACAGAGCTTCAGGGGTTCGTTTGCAGGCTGGTAGGAATCATCGGTCGCGGCGCCACGTGTCGAAAGTCTCACCGCCGGCGCGGCTGAAGAGGGCGGGCAGGACCTCCAACGCCTCAGGCAGGTTCATCATCCGCACGGAGCCGTCGGCCATGAGGATCAGGAGGCCATCGGGCAGGCTGCGAAGTCCCTCCTCGGTAATCTCCGCGGGCACCTCGTAGTCGTCCGGCCTGGTCCAGATCACGGCCAGCTCGTCCTCGACCTCCAGGGCCAGCATCGTGTTCGACATACCGTCGCGGGCCAAGACCTAACATTCTGCCCTCGCCGGCTTTCCGCCGGGTAGCCGCGACCGCTACCGCCTGTCGCCGGCGGAGCGAGCCGGCTCCGGAGCCGGATGGGGACGGTGCGGGGGTCGGACGTGGCTCTCGCGTGCGGGGCCGCCGCCTGCCGCGGAGGCCTCGCGCGCCGGCGGGGATTCGTCGTCGCCGGACGCGGCGGTCGCCTCCGCCCTGGAATCCAGCCAGGAGCCGATGCCGCCGCGGCGGAAGACGCGACCCAAGGGTCCCACGAGGAGCGCGGGGAGGAAGATCAAGTCGCCCACCGACGCGGCGAAAAGGAGGGCGAGCATCAGCGTCCCGAAGCGCTGCGTGGGGGTGAAGGTGCTGAAGGCGAAGACCGCCAGCCCCAGCCCGCCGATGAGCGTGGTCTGCGTCATGGCATTGGCGCAGCGCCGGTAGGCGAGCATGGCCGCCTCTTTGCGGTCGAGGTTCAGGTCCAGGCCGTGCCGGAACCAGGTGAGGTAGTGGATCGTGTTGTCGACTGCGATTCCCAAGGCTACGCTGGCGGTCATCATCGAGCCCACGTCGACAAGGATGCCCGTCCATCCCATGAAGCCGAAGATGACCATCACGGGAAACATGTTGGGGATCATGGAGATGGCCCCCGCCGTCGGGCTCTTGAGCACGAACATCATCACCAGTGCGATGAGGCCGAAGGCCAGGCCCAAGCTCCGGTAGAGACCGTTCATCAGCTCGTGCTGGGTCTTGTAGACGAGCGGAACGAGCCCGGTGTATGTGACATCGAGCCCCTCGTGTCCCTGGGCACGGTGGGCTGCGAGGACCGGCTCGACGGCCCCTTCCAGTTCGTCGAGGAAATGGGCGTAGTCCAGGTCGGTCAAGGCCCAGACGCGGGCACTGACCCGCCAGAGCTCTTCGCCATGGTCCGCCCGCCACGCGTCCACGGCGGCCACCACGTCTGCGGCTCCCTCCTCGCCGAGGCCGCGGATGGTCCGCAGGTTCTGTTCCAGGGATCGATCCGGGTGGCCGTAACGCATCAGGTTGGCGACGTTGTCCAGACCGCGGGTCCGGAGGACCTGCGCGGCGCGTTCCTCGATCTCCAGCTCGGCGAGGTCGGGGCCGCCCGTCGCGGCCGTGAGGGCCTCGGCCGGTGCGTAGTCGATCGCCAGGTAATCGCGGAGGGCGGTACGCTGCGTCTGCAGGCGATCGCTGACGATCTGGTCCCGGATCCGCTCGGGGTTCTGTATTCCGATCATCCGCTCGACGATGGTCGGCTCGCGGACCCGCGCATCGAGGGGGGGGCCGAAGGTGGCCGCGGAAATGGCTCCCCCGACGTCGCGGAGCGACTCGGCGGCTTCGGCCACCTCCTGCACCAAGCGCATGCGGTCGGTCGTGTTGAGGCGGCACCGCCGGTTGTCGAAGCGGAGCACGATTTCCATGGGCACCAGGGGGCCGAGCCGCTCTTCCAGCCAGGTGTAGTCGGCGATGATCTGCGCGTCGGGCGAGAACATCTTCATCAGCTTCACGGAGGTCTCGATGCGGCTCACCCCGAAGGCGAAGAAGGCCATCACCGCCAGCGCCAGAGCAGTCACCAACTTGCTGCGCCGCGTGACGAATCCGCCGACCATCTCCCAGAAGCGGACGAAGACGGTCACGTGCGCGTCGTTGCCGCGTCGGTTGCCGTACTGCTGGGCATAGCGGCGGGAGGGGAAATAGTGGAGCAGCGCCGGCAGAAAGAAGAAGATCATCAGCAGCGTGCCCAAGACCCCCAAGGCCGAGAAGATGCCGAACTTCTGAATGGGGATCACTTGGCTCATATACAGCGAGCCCATGCCGATCGCCGTGGTCACCGCCGCCAACGTGCAGGGGAGCCAGCCGTGGGCCAGGCCCCGGTCGGGAGCCCCCTCGAGTCCTCCTTCGCGTATTGCATCGTGGTAATAGTTGACGATGTGGATCGAACCTGAGATCGCCAGTACGTAGACAAGCGAAGGCATGGAGAGGAGGATGGCGTCCATCGTACTTCCCGAGAAGAAGACGATAGCCAACCCCGTTCCCGCCGAAAGGAGCGCGGAAAGGAGCACGATGAGCGTCAAGCGGATACTCCGCAGGCAGAGCCAGGAGATTCCCAGCCCCACCAGCCCCGAGAAGGCGGCCAGCCGGAAGAGGGTCCTTTCCCCTTCCACGTCGATGGCCACGTTGTCCACGGGCGGGCCGCCGAGGCGGAGCTCGTTGCGGGCGAACTTATCGTCCACGTCCCGGCCCCGGAAGAGGTCGGTCACGCTGGAGAAGAAGCCCCCCCTCTCGATCGGCCCGGCAGGGATGCCCGATTCCCAGGCGAGCTCGCGGATTCGTGCCAGCGTGGGCCGAAGCTGCGTACCGCCAGCCGCCGGCGAGAGGGTCACCACCAGACTGGTCTTATTGCGATCCGGTCCGATGAGGGAGCCCACCAACCGATCAATCGCCTCCGCTTCGCTGAGGTTCGGGTTGTGGGCGCGAAGCTCGGCAAGGAGCCGAGGGCCGGTAATGACCTCCTTGAAGGGCCACGTCTGCCCCTCGGCGAGCATCTCCTCCGGCGGGGGGTCCAATTTCCTCGCAAAAAGCTCCAGGCGGGGGTCGTCGAGGGTACACCCCTCCCAGCTCGCCAGCACGAACTGCTCGTGAGGAAAGTGTTCCTGAAACCAGGCGTGGACGGCCGTCTCCGGGAACTCCTCGGGGAGCCAGTCCTTGACGTCGTTGCGGTTACTCTCCAGGGCGCGCCGCTGCCCTGCCCATATGAAGGGGAGGAAAAACACCATCAGCAAGATGATGGTGAAGCTGTGCCGCGAGAAGAACGAGTGGGAGGGATTCATCATATGCTGGCCCGCGGAGCGAGCTTGGGGTGCCATGGCCTTGGAAGGGTCATCGGCAATCTTAAACACCCCAGCTTACTTGGGGGAGTTGGAATTGTCCACGGACCCCCCCACGAGGTGGATTTCGCAGAGTCGCCGCAACCCGAGATCGCACCGGTCACTTGGCCATAGGGGATGAACGAGACGCCGAGGCCAACCAAGTCGGGCGCCCGCGCCACGGCCGTGTTACCGTCTCCCGGCACGGCGAACTCCCTGTTGTCTGCGCCATACCCGGGCCCACCTGCCAATCCATAACAATACGCACCGTTCCCTCTGTAGGGTCACCCGCCAACGAGTGGCTACAGGAACGCCGGGGAGAGCCCGAACCCCTGGGCACTTTGGATAAAGGGATTGCATGAACCTACCTGAACTCGGTAGTTCCTGGTCCAGGGGCGGGGGCCGTGGGGCCATCGGATGGCGGCAGTTGGGAGGACCGCCCTGTTGGCTTGGGAAGGCGGGGCTGTGTATAACGTGGCTCGGGGCATCTGCTCCAACCACAACATCGAGGAGGTCCGCCATGAGTACCTGCCGAAGGCCGATGGGGGTGACGGGGTTCGTTGCCGCCGCCCTGACCTGGTGGATGGTCGGTTGGACGGCCGCTGCCACCGCGCCTTGGCGCGTGTTGCCCGAGGGAGAGATGCCCTCCGACGTCCGGCTCGGTACCCTGAAGACGCTCGACGATGAGTTTCCCTTCCACCCTCCGGCGACGTTGGCTGCGTGGGAAGAGCGGGCTGAGTTCGTCCGTCGGCAGATTCTCGTCGCCAACGGCCTCTGGCCCATGCCCACCCCCACCCCCGCCAACGCAGTCGTTCACGGCCTCGTGGACCGCGGGGACTACACCGTGGAGCGGGTGTACCTGGAGAGCTTTCCCGGCCACTTCGTTACGGGGAGCCTCTACCGCCCGAAGGGCTTCGAGGGGCGGCGTCCCGCGGTCCTCTCCCCGCACGGCCACTGGGCCGACGGCCGCTTCCACGACGACGGTCCGGACGCCGTCCGCTGGGCCATCGTGCGAGGCGCCGAGCGTTTCGAGGTCGGCGGCCGGCATCCCTTGCAGGCCCGTTGCGTGCAGTTGGCGCGGATGGGGTGCATCGTCTTTCTTTACGATATGATCGGCTACGCCGACAGCCTCCAGCTCGACCACCGTGCCGGCGTGCGGGAGGAAATGAACACCGCCGAAGATTGGGGGTTCTTCAGTCCGCAGGCCGAGCTGCGGCTCCAGAACACCATGGGCCTGCAGACGTACAACACGATCCGCGCCTTCGACTGGCTCGCCGGACTGGACGACGTGGACCCGGAGCGGATGGCAGTGACCGGGGCGAGCGGCGGAGGAACGCAGACCTTCATCCTCTCGGCCATCGATCCGCGGCCGGCGGTCTCTTTTCCCGCGGTGATGGTCTCCACGGCGATGCAGGGGGGCTGCACCTGCGAGAACGCCAGCTACCTGCGGGTGGACACGGGGAATATCGAGTTCGCCGCCCTCTTCGCACCGCGGCCGCTGGGGATGACCGCCGCCGACGATTGGACGCGGGAGATCGAGACGAAGGGGATGCCGGCACTGAGGCAGCTTTTCGGCCTCTATGGGGCGGAAGAGCAGGTCATGGCCCGGACGTTGGCGCATTTCCCCCACAACTACAACTACGTCAGCCGGTCCGTGATGTATCACTGGCTCAACCGCCACCTGGGGCTGGGTTTCGAAGAACCGATCGTGGAGGAGGATTTTCGGCCGCTCTCGATCGAGGAGGCCACCGTCTGGACGGCCGCGCACCCGCGGCCCCCCTCCGGTCCCGATCACGAGCGGTCGCTGCTGCGGTGGATCACCGAGGACAGCGACCGCCAGATGGCGGCCCTTGTTCCCCAAGACGCCTCGGAGTGGGAGCGCTATCGCGAGGTGGTCGGCGGCGCCGTGGAGGTGATGATCGGCCGGGGTGTACCGCCCGCCGAGGCGATCGAGGTCGCCGAGGCGGGGCAGGCTCGCAGCGACGGATTCGTCGTCGAACCGTTCCTCGTCCGCCACGGCGCGCGGCAGGAGGAGGTCCCCGCCCTCCGTCTGCGGCCGTCCTCGCCGAACTCGGCAGAGGCCCCGCCGGGGCGCGAAGGCGCGCCGGCCCGGACCGTCGTGGTCTGGATCACCATGGAGGGGAAGCGAGGATTGTTCCAGGGCGAGGGTGCTCTGCAGCCTGGAGTGCGACGGCTACTCGACGAGGGACTCACCGTGGTGGGCGTGGACCTCTTCGGACAAGGGGAGTTTACCGAAGATGGTGTGCCCATGGAGCAGCAGCCCCTGAACGACAGCGGCCAGGGGGCGTGGTCGAGCTATGCCGGGTACACGTTCGGCTACAACCCGCCGCTATTCGTCCGCCGCGTCCACGACGTGCTCACGGCGGTGGCGGCGGCGCGGAGCGAACCGCAGCCGGCCGAGCGGGTGTACCTGGTCGGGCTGGCCGGTGCGGGCCGGTTCGTTGCCGCGGCGGCCGCGGTGGCGGAGGGATGCGTGGATCGGATCGCCGCCGATACGGCGGGCTTCCGCTTCGCTGCCCTCACGGAGATCGACGACGCCGACTTCCTTCCCGGCGGAGCGAAGTACCTCGACCTGCCGGGCATTGCCGCCCTCGCCGCCCCGACCGCGATGTGGCTCGCCGGCGAGGGGAACTCGGCACCAGCCATTCTCGCCGCTGCCTATGCCGCCGTCCCCCCTGGCGAAGGAGAGCAGGCCGGCAAGGGACTCACGCTCTTCGACGGTCCCTCTGCAGCTCGCCAGGAGGCGGCCGTGGAGTGGCTCCTGAGCCCGTAGCTCACTCGCCGATCACCGTGACGACGACGGTCCGCTGGCGGGGTCGGACGTCGCACTCGATGTGGAAGACCTGTTGCCAGGTTCCCAGCACGAGCGCGCCGTCCGCCACGGGGACGGTGAGCGAAGGCCCCTGAAGCGTGGCCTGGAGGTGGCTATGGCCGTTGCCGTCGTGCCAGGTCTGCTCATGACCGTAGTTGCGGCTGGGCGGCAAGAGGCGGTCGAGCTGCTCGGGAATGTCGCGAACTAACCCCGGCTCGTACTCGACGGTCCCCACCGCGGCGGTACTTCCGACACAGAAGACCTGGGCGATGCCCGTGCGAATGCCGCTCGCGGCAACCACTTCCTGCAACTCCGAGGTGATGTCTTCCATATGACCGTGCCCGCCAGTGGCGAGGTTGAGGCGCGATTGGTGGACCATGCAATAATCCTTGGGCTCGCTGCGAATCAGAGGCGTGGACCTGGGGGAGAGCGGGCCATCATAAACCAGGCAGCGCCCGGTTGCCATGGCCGGCTTGGCCCCGTTCGGCAGCGGGAGGCGGGCGGCGCCGGGGGAAGTTCCCCCTGCCGAGGGCAGGTGTGCCGCCCGCCTGATCGGAAGGGTATGTCTCCGCGCGGAGAACCGGACCGGCACCCTCGATTGGTGAAAGGAGTTTGCGAATCTATCGGCCTCGACCCCGGCGCGGGAAAAGGACGTATCCGTAAAGGAGGGGAGTTGCCCGAAAGGGCGCGCGGATCGGGCAGCGGGCGGGCATCCGGCTGCCGGTCGTACGGCCGCTGCCGAGGATACAAAGCCCGCGGGTCGTTCTGAGAAACAAAACGGGGCGATTTGGTCAGGAGCGGTGAACCTTTCGAGCTCGGGGGACCGATTCTCGAAAGGTAGCGGGGGGTGCCGAACCGCCTTGTTTGGCCTCTCGGGCATACTTATAATTGGGGTGGAACCCGGGGGGTCGGCACTCGATAGCGGTAACGCGGTTGCCGGCGAAGGAGTGAGGTAGAATTGTCGTGTAAGCCGAAAATCCTGCTCGTCTGCGATTGTCCGGAGAACTACGAGAGCCTTATCGGCCATTTCTCCGCAACGCACGATTTGGTGGTGGCGCAGAATCCCATTCGCGCGCTGGCCCACCTGAGCCGGGATTCGTTTGAAGGGGTCTTCGTCTCCGCCGCACATCTCCAGAAGGCCTTCGATCTGGGGCGGTTGCTCCAGAACGACCGGATCATCGAGGGGATGCCCGACGGCGTCGTGCTCCTCGACAGCGACAACACGATCCTCTGGAGCAACGCGCGCCTGCTGGAGTGGAGCGGCCGGGAGACGATCGTCGGGGAAAACTTCTACACCGTCCTCGACAGCCCGGAGATACTCGGACCCGACTTCTGCCCGTTCCACTCCGCGCTGGCCACCGGCAGCGGCAGCAACTCCACGCTGCGGACCAGCGACAACCGCTATTTCCAGGTCCACGCAGCCCCCGTCCAGGAGGAGGGCAGGCCGCCCCGCCACCTGATCGTCGCCGTCCGCGACGTAACCGCCGAGGCCCTCCAGCAGCAGAAGCTCGCCGCCATCCACCAAGCCGGCCAGGAGCTGGCCGACCTGACGCCGGACGAGCTCTTCCACATGTCGGTCGAGGACCGCATCGAGCTGCTCAAGGCCAACATCCTCCACTACACCAAGGACCTCTTGAACTTCGACGTGGTGGAGATTCGCCTCCTCGATCCCAAGACGGGCCGACTGGAGCCGCTCCTCTCTCTGGGAATGGAGCCCGAGGCGGCGGACCGCGCCTTGTACGCCCAGCCCCAGGGGAACGGGGTCACGGGCTTCGTCGCCGCCACGGGAAAGAGCTACCTCTGCGAAGACACCAACGAGGATCCCCTCTACCTCCTCGGGGCCCGGGGCGCCAAGAGCTCGCTCACGGTCCCCCTGGTGATGCATGACGAGGTCATCGGCACTTTCAACGTGGAGAGTCCGGAGCCCCGCGCCTTCACCGAGAGCGATCTGCAGTTCTTGGAGATCTTCACCCGCGACGTGGCGGTGGCCCTCAACACCCTGGAGCTGCTCGTCGCCGAGAAGGCCAGCACGGCGGCGGAGAGCGTGGAGGCCATCCACTCGGCGGTAGCCCTGCCGGTGGACGAGATCCTCAACGACGCCGTCCACATCATGGAGCGTTACATCGGCCACGAGCCCCACGTGGTGGAGCGCCTGCAGCGGATCCTCCGCAACGTCCGGGACATCAAGCAGGTGATCCAGTCCGTCGGCCAGAGCATGACGCCCGCCCAGGCGCAGCCGCCGGCGCAGGCCCGCTCGATGCGCCCCCGGCTCCGCGGGCGCCGCGTTCTGCTGGTGGACCAGGACCACAACGTCCGCAGCGCTGCGCACGGGCTGCTGGAGCGCTACGGCTGCGTTGTGGAGACGGCCCCCAACGGCGCGCTGGCGCTCTTCATGGTCCGCGACATGATGAACGACGGCGGCTACGACGTGGTGATTTCCGACATCCGGCTTCCCGACATGTCGGGCTACGAGTTCCTGCTGAAGATGCAAGAGATCATGGAGGTCGATCCCTTGCCGCTGGTCCTCATGACCGGCTTCGGGTACGACCCCGGTCACTCGATCGTCAAGGCCCGCCAGGCCGGCCTCCAGGCGGTACTTTACAAGCCCTTCCGCCTCGACCAGCTCCTGGAGACCGTGGAGAAGATCATCGCCGCACCCAACCCCGTCCACCAGGAGTGAGCGGCGGGGGGTGCGTTCAGAGGGCGCGACCTTTCCAGCGGACGAAGGCCTCGAGGGCGAAATACTCGGGGAGGCCGAACTGGTTGAAGGTGTCCGCAGTAGCCCGGTTGCGGTCCTCGGCCCGCTGCCAGAACTCGCGGGGGTCGTCGCCGGGGAAGAGCGCCGAGTCCTTCTGCGATTCGTGGCGGAAGACCGCCGCCCGCTTCTGCCGCAGGTCCTGGGGGCTCAAGGGGACGGCGATCTCGAGCACGTGGGGGGCCCATTCCTGCCAGGCGCCGCGGTAGAGGAGCACTTCCGGGCGGCTGCCGCCGGCGGCCTCGATCTGTCGGAGGGCGGCGAAGATCACCTCCGCGCAGACGCGGTGCGTACCGTGCGGATCGGAAAGGTCGCCGGCCACGTAGACCTGGCCGGGACCGACGCGCTCGATCAGCTCCCGCACCAGCCGCACGTCCTCTTCGCCGGCGGGACTCTTCGCCACCATCCCCGTCCGGTAGAAGGGGAGATCGAGAAAGTGGAGATGCTCCTCGCGGCAGCCGCAGACGACGGCGGCGGCCTTGGCCTCGCTCCAGCGGATGAAGCCCTTGAAATTGAGCACCGTTTCGCTGTCCACCTCGCCGGGGCGCTTTGCGGCGAGGGTAGCGAGGACCTCGTCCTTCAGGCGGGGCGTCTTCTCCCGGTCGATGTCGAAGACGCGGTTGATCTCCGCGATCAGGTCGGCCAGTTGATGGACGTCGTGGTCGAAGACGGCGATGTTCCCGCTGGTCATGTAGGCCACATGGACTTCGTGCCCGTCCTCGACGAGGCGGATCAAGGTGCCTCCCATACTGATGACGTCGTCGTCCGGGTGGGGGCTGAAGCAGAGGACCCGCTGCGGCTGGCGGCCGCCGGGGTGGTACTCGATGGTCTCCATCAGCCAGCGGAAGACGCGGTGGGCCAGCCGCGAGGCGGGGCCGTGGTGGCGGAGGAGCTGGTGGAGGTTGTGATTCCGGAAATCCTCGTCGTCGAGCTTGAGGAGCGCCTTGTTCGTCCGCCCGCAGAGCCAGAGGACGGCGCGTTTGATCATCGGTGCCGTCCACTCCACGTCTCCCAGAATCCACGGCGTGGCCCGCCCGGTGAGCTCGTCGGCCGCGGCGGCATCGAGGAGCAGGCAGACGTCGGGGTGGCCGTGCAGGTAGCTTGCGGGAACGCGCTCGGTCACCGGCTCCTCGGCGGCCTCGCGGACGATGCCGGCCTTGTTCTCCCCGAAGGACATGACCACGATCTCGCGAGCCTTGAGGATGGTCGCCACCCCCATGGTCAGCGCGTGGGTGGGAACGTTGTCGGGGTGGAAGAAGTCGGCGGCCACGGTGGCTCGAGTCACCGGGTCCAGCGTCACGAGGCGGGTACGGGTCTCGCGTCCTCCGAAGGGCTCGTTGAAGGCGATGTGCCCGTTCCGCCCGATGCCCAGGAGCTGGATGTCGATCCCCCCTGCCCGCCGGATTGCCTCCTCATAGCGGCGGCAGTGTTCCTCGACCTCCTCGAGTGGCACCGTACCGTCGAGGAAATGGACGTTCTCCGGCGGGATGTTCACGTGCCCGAAGAAGGTCTCGTGGGTCCAACGCCGGAAGCTCTGCGGCGCGTCGGCCGGGAGGCCGTAGTACTCGCCGAGGTTGAAGGTCACGACCTGCGAAAAATCGAGCCCTTCCTCGCGGTGCCGGCGGATCAGCTCGCGGTAGACGCCCACGGGCGTCGAGCCGTTGAGCAGCCCCAGCACCGCGGGACGGCCCAGGGAGTTCCGCTCGCGGATCGTGTTCGCGATCCGCTGGCTCACGTGGCGTGCCACGTCGACGTTGCTCTCGAAGACGTAGCAGGGGATCTTGGTTCCGGGAACGGGCTGGGGGGTGGGCTTCATGATCGCAAGCGCTTTTCGGGAGGACGAACGATCCCCCGGGCGGGAAAGGAGATGTCTCTTATCGGCTTTCGGTGAGCGGACGGCGTCGGCGTCGCTCCCCGTCCGCTCGCGGTGTCACGATCGGGCTCACGCAGCGCGGTCGAGAACGTCACCCAGGCGGTCGATTTCCTCACGGGTCCGCTTCTCGGTGACGGCGACGAGGATGCAATCGGCCAGCTCGTCGTACCAGCGGCCGAGGGCAAGGCCGGCGAAGATGCCCTCGCGCCGGGCGGCTCGGAGCAGGGGCTGCACGTGGCCGGCCCCGGCAGGGACCCGGAGGACGAATTCGTGAAACGCGGGGCGGTCGAAAGCCCGTTGCAGGAGTCCGGAGGCAGTAAGCCGTCCGGAGGCGTAGTGGGCCTTCTTCAAGCACAGCTCGGCAGTCTCGCGAAGCCCCTGCGGTCCCATCGCGGCGAGGTAGACGGCCGCCCGCAGCGCCAGCAACCCCTGGTTGGTGCAGATGTTGCTGGTCGCCTTCTCGCGGCGGATGTGCTGCTCGCGGGTTTGCAGGGTGAGTACGAAGCAGCGGCGACCATGGCGGTCGCGGGTCTGGCCCACGAGCCGGCCGGGGAGGCGGCGGACGAGGGCTTCCCGGCAGGCGAGAATGCCCAAATAGGGCCCGCCGAACGACAAGGGGATGCCCAACGGCTGCCCTTCGGCCACGACGAGGTCGGCCCCGTAGTCGCCGGGCCGCTTCAGGATTCCGAGGCTGGTGGGATTGACGGCGACGACCAACAGCGCACCCGCAGCGTGGGCTGCCTCCGCCAGGACCTCGACTTCCTCCAGGCAGCCGAAGAAGTTGGGGTGCTGAACGAGGACGCAGGCCGTCTGCGAATCCACCTCGGCCATCACCGCCTCCACGGGCGAAGTGCCCTCGGAGGCGGCCACCGTGCGCAACTCGGTCTGCAGATTCGCCAGATACGTCGCCAGGGTGGCGCGATACTCGGGGTGCAGCCCCGCCGCAACCACGACCCGCCCGGAACGCCGCGTGGCGTCCATGGCCATGAGCACCGCCTCGGCCGCCGCCGTCGCACCGTCGTAGAGGCTGGCGTTGGAGACGTCCATCCCCGTAAGCTGCGCGATCAGCGTCTGGTACTCGAAGAAGGCGGTGAGATTTCCCTGGCTGGCCTCGGGCTGGTAAGGGGTGTAGGAGGTGTAATACTCGCTCCGCGAGGCGACGAAGTCGACCACGGCGGGGATGAAGTGGTCGTAGGCGCCGCCGCCGAGAAAGCTGACCGCCCCTCCGCAGGAGCCATCGGCGGGGACATTGCCGCGGGCCAACGCCGCCATGTGGGCGGAGAGTTCCAACTCCCCCATCGCCGGCGGCAGGGCCAGGGGCCGGTCCAACTGGAGGGTTTCCGGAATCGAAGCGAACAGGGCGTCCAGATTCTCGAGGCCGATGCGAGCCAGCATGGCTCGGCGGTCATCGTCGGTGTTGGGGATGTAGGGCATCGCTTCCTCCGTCACTCTGCGCAGTCTGCTATTCCTCGCTCTCCATCTCCTCGGCGCACTGCGCGTCGTAGGCGGCGCGGTCGAGGAGCGAACCCAACGGAGTCTCGTCGGCGAGGCGAATCTTCACCAGCCAGCCGCGTCCGAAGGGATCGTCGGAGATGACTTCCAATTGATCCGCCAGCTCGGCATGGACCTCGACGACCTCGCCGCTTACCGGCGCATAGAGGTCGCTGACGGCCTTGACCGACTCGATCTCCCCGAAAGGCTCGCCCGCCGTCAACGTTCGGCCCACCTGGGGTAGTTCGATGTGGGTAATGTCGGACATAGCCTTGACGGCGAAGTCGGTGATCCCGACCACGGCCACCTGGTTTCCGGCGTCATCCGCCTCCAGGCGCACCCACTCGTGCGTCTTCGCGAAGAGAAGCTGCTCACTGTTCATTGGATCTCCTCATGTGTTGGGGTTGCGAATCGGGTCGTACCGTTCGGCAGGGGGCTCGGCGGAGCGCGGCTCCCTTGGGCCGCGTCACCTCCGGCGGTAAAAGGGGAGCTCCACAACGCGGGCCGCCTCGGTGCGCCCCCGGATGTCCACCGTCACCTCAGTCCCCGGCCGGGCCAAATCGGCCGCAATGTAGCCCATGGCGATCGACTTGCCCAACGTAGGGGCGAAGGAGCCGCTGGTGACGTGCCCGACCGTGCCGCCGTCCTTGAGAATCGGGCAACCCTGGCGAGCTGCGCGCCGCCCGATGAACTCCAGGCCGACGCGCTGCCGCGCCGAAGGTCTCTCCCCGAGCCGCTTGAGGGCTTCGCGGCCCGGGAAATCGACTCCCGTCAGGTGGGCGGTGAAGCCGAGCCCGGCCTCAAAGGGATTGACCTCCTCGGTGAGTTCACGGCCGTAGAGGGGCATCCCCGCCTCGAGACGGAGCGTATCGCGGGCCCCGAGCCCCACCGGTACGCCCCCCAGCGGCTCGCCGATTTCCAAGAGCGCCTCCCAGACCCCGCGGGCAATCGTCGTGCCCACGGAGATTTCGAAACCATCTTCCCCCGTGTAGCCCGTGCGGCTGAGGATGCCCCCCTGCCGCTGGGCGGCGGGATGGAGGATGCGAACCAGCGATCCCTTATAGTACCGCATTGCGTCCACGTCCACGTCGACCAGCGGGCGGATGAGGTCCACCGACCGGGGGCCCTGGATGGCGAACATCGCCCACAGCCGCGTCACGTCGGTGAAGAGCACCTCCCGCCCGAAGGCGTCGGCACGCTCGCGCGGCAGGTGCTCCAGGGTCCAGCGGACGATCTTTGCGCGGTTGGCCGCGTTGACCACGACCGTGTAATACGGCTGGCCGAGCGCGTTGTGGTAGTGGCCGACGAGCACGTCGTCGAGGATGCCGCCCGCGTCGTTGGTGATCAGGGAATATCGGATCTGGCCGGGCCTGAGATCGGCCACCTTGCGGGTCAGCAGGGCGGCGAGGAAGTCGGCCGCCCCAGGCCCTTCGAAGCGGAGCTGGCCCATGTGCGAGATGTCGCAGAGCCCCACGCTCTGCCGCACCGCCTGGTGTTCTTCAATGATCGACGTGTACTGCACCGGCATCTTCCAGCCGGCGAAATCGACCATCCGGCCCCCTCGGGCCACATGCCAGTCGTGGAGCGGCGTCCGCAGCAGATCCTGGTCCGTTTCGGCCATTGGCTCACATCGCATGTTGCAGGGTGCCACCGGCTTTGCACAACCGGTGCCGGGAACGCTCCGCCGCTTCTGCGGGCTCCCGTCAGGCAAGAGGCGGGCACGGGCGGGAAGCAGGCTGTTCGCCACGCATCCCCGCCGCTTCGCCGCCCACAACCGCCGAACAAGACGTCTATTGTATCGTGGCCGCGACACCCTGCCAGGGCGGCCCGACGGGGGGGTGCCCCCTGTCGGGTCTGGCGCGCGGCCGTCTATAATCGGCCATGGGAGGGCAGATGCGCAGCGGTGGGCCGTCGCCTGCCGGGGATCTTCTTCCGTCGATCCGTGGCGGGCCGGGCGCGGCGGACGGCGATCTCTCGTCTCCAGGCAGCGCCGCGGCACATTTTTCGCCCCCGGTGCCTGTGGCAGACCAGTATACCCTCGATTCGCTGCGGCGTGAGGCCGGCGATGGACCCCGCCGAGGTCAACCGACTGATCGAAGAGTCCCTGGCGGCTTTGCATGACCAGGAGCCGTTGCGGGCGCTGTCGTTGGCCGACCAGGCGGCGGAGGCCGCCGGTGAAATCGCCACGGTGCGGGCGGTACGGGCCCTGGCCCTGCTGGCCAGCGGCTCGACGGTGGCCGGATTCGACGAGGCCCGCGTGGCCGCCGAGTTGGACGGGGAGAACGCCGGATTCCAGCTCCTGCTCGCCCGCGCCGCCGTAGCCGCCGGCCGCATGACGCTCGCCCAGGAGTCCTACGAGCGGGCCTTGGCGCTGGAACCGGGCGACGGCGAGATCGGGGCCGAGTTCGCCTGGTTCCTCGCGGCCCACCGGGGGCCCAAGCTCGCCCTCGCAGCGGCTCAGCGGGCCGTGGCCGACGACGACCGCTCGCCGCTCGCCTGGACTGCCCTGGGTACCGCCGAGTTTCGCCTCCGCCGCTTCGCGGCCGCCCGGACGAGCCTGGCCCGGGCCCTGAAGCTGGATCCGAATTTCGTCCGGGCACAGTCGATGATGGCCCTCCTCCTCGACGAGCGCGGCCGCACGCGCGAGGCCGTAGCCCTGGCGCGACTCCTGGAAGACCAACCCGAGGCACAGGAACTCGTCGAGACGATCCGCGAGCACGCCACCCATCGGGAACTGGCCGGCCGCCTCGCCGAACGAGGCATCTACGAGGGCCGCGGCGCGGGGGCAGGCGAGTACGTGGCCCGCTACCAGGGTGCCGTGCTGCTCGTCGGCCTCCTCCTCTGGCTCCTCTTCACCGCCGTCCGTTTCGACTTCGGCCTGGGGAGCGTCCTGGTCAGCATCGGCTTGATCGCACTGTTGGTACGCTGGTGGCTCGCCGAATAGGTGGCCGGTGCGCTGCGACGGCGGCAAGCAAGAAGGCGACGCGGCCCACCATGGCCGCGCCGCCCTTCCTGCCTATGCAGCGCTACGCCTGCCGCTGCCGAAAAACACGTCACCTCGGTCACGTCCGTGCTCCCAAGTGAGGTGCGTGTCGGCGGGCGCGCGGGGCGAAAGGCAGATCGCCACGCGATACCCGCAACTCGCAATCGGTAACTTCCCTGCTCCCGCGCGTAGGAACGCGCCCTGCCCCGTGTCTGACAGGGCGAGAGCGTCAGTTGGTGGCCGGTAACTGACGGCTCCTGTTCCTACACGGCGAAGACGGACGGCAACGTCCGCGGCACCACGTCTACACCACGATCTCTGATTCTTCTCCGGCTGCCGCGCCTCAGGGGCACCGCCGGGGCGCCTCTATTGTGGACTACCGAAGGCAGCTTCTGCAATCGCGTCGAACTGGGACTTTTTCTCCGCCAAATAGGCCCCCCACTTCGAAGGTGACCACAGCTCCAGGTGGTCGTAGACTCCCAAGAGAACGACCTCTCGACCCAAGCCGCACAGTTCAGCCAATTCCACCGGAACTCTTATTCTCCCCTGTTTATCCAAATCCGCGCGCTGGGCGCGGGCGTAGAAGAGGCGGTGAAAGGCACGCACGTGCTGCTCCGTCGGCGATGCCTCAGCCAGCCGGGCGGCAAGCCGCGAGAAGGACTCCTCCGTGTAGATAGCCAACGACCCATCCGTGCCAGGGGCGAAGTAAACCACACCGCCATCCTGGCAGCCCATGGTGTCTCGAAGCGGCTTCGGAACCGCCACGCGGTTTTTTTCGTCCACGGTGCGGGCAAAGGTTCCGGTCAGCACGTCGGATCACCACAGCTCCCCACTGAGCCCCACGGAGCCCCAAGATAACCGTTCGCGCACCCCCGTCAAGCTCGCCGCAGAGCGCCGAAACAGACTCCGACGCGACGCCCCGCCGTAGCCCACTCCCAGCGTGTGACTTCCGACGTTTGCACGGCGCGCAAGTCGATCGGAGAATTTTTTCCGGCCCGATCGGATCACCGGTCGAGGAGACGTTTCCAGAGGTCCTGATACTGGGAAACCATGGCCGTCAGGGAGAATTCGCGCTCGGCCCGGCGGCGATTGGCTGCCCCCAGGCGGGAGGCGAGCGCCGGGGAGGAGAGGATCGCAAGTATCTTGTCTATAAGGACTTGTGAGTCTCCGAAGGGGACTGTTTGGGAGGCGGAATCGGGGCCTAGCAGTTGGCACACCCCCTCGACCTCCGTGGCGACCAGGGGCCGCCGGCTGGCCATTGCCTCCAAGGCCACGTTGGGCATGCCTTCCCAACGCGAGGGAAGGACACAGAGGTCGCTGGCCGCAAGAATCCTTGCGGCATCCGGCCGCCAGCCGAGAAAACGGACGCGATCGCCTATCCCGAGCTGAACGGCCTGCTCGCGCAGCGGCTCCTCTTGGGGCCCGGCGCCCACGAGCACGAGGTAGGCACGGCCGGCGTCGAGCCAACGGGGGGCTGTTGCCAGCAGCCAGTCGAGGCCTTTCTGGTAGTCGAGCCGGCCGATGAAACTGACAATCCCCCTTCCCGGCGGCACCCCCAGGGCGGCGCGTTCAAGAGGGGGGGCAGGGAATCGCTCCGGATCAATCCCGTTGGGGATCACCGAAATGCACTTGGCGGGCAACCCGGCGATTTGGGAGGAAAAACGGGCCACGTCGGTGGAGACGCAGACGAAGTGGTCCACGCTTCCCGCCGTGAGGCGGTCGAGCCGAAGGTGCCATCCGGCGGCGCGCTCGGCGACGCGGATTCCCGCCACGACCCGCCGCACGCGGGCCGCTCGAGCCGCCAGTCGCCCAGCGAGATTGGCGTGGAACAAGAAGCTTTGCAGGATTTCGGCTCGCTGATCGGCGAGCAAGCGGCGGAATCGCACCAACCCCACCAAGGCAGAGATGGGCCCTCGCATTTCCAGACTCCGGACCGCAACCCCAGCCTTTTCCAGGGAGGGGACGACCGACGGTTCACCGAGCTGAGGGAGCGGTTTCAGGCTGTAGACGCGCGGCGTGAATCGCTCTGTGTCGATCCTCGCGGCCAGCTCGGCAAGGCAGCGTTCCGCGCCGCCGACGAAAAGTTCGGTGATGCAAAGGGCCAGGGGAACGGGTTTCATTTCGGGCAACGCGATGGTTGACTCCTCGATTCGCCGAGCTCGGTGATGCCCGTCGGGCGGCCGCCGCTGCGGGGGCGTGCGCCGCCGGAGGCGGCCACCGACGATTTGGGGACCCCTTCAGCGCCTTCGCGGCAGAGGGGTATACTGCGAATCGGGTGACGGATCGTCGGCGGTCGGTGCCCGACCGCCGCCCCCCAGCCCGGCCCCCGAGCCGCGCCGAGCAACCGACGCCAAGGGAGAACTCGCGGTGTAGGTGTCTTTTCGAGTTCCTGTCAGCCCTCTCTACACAAGTTACCATTCTCCGGCCATGTCTGATATCGCCGATTTCGACTACCGGCTCCCTAAGCGACTGATTGCCCAGGCCCCGCTTTCCCGCCGCAGCGATGCTCGCATGATCGTCGTGGACCGCCGCAAGGAAGCGTTCGAGCACCGTCACGTCCGCGATCTCCCGGGGATCCTTACCGCGGGCGACTGCTTAGTGCTCAACGATACTCGCGTCGTCCCTGCCCGACTGGTCGGCCACCGGGTGCGGACGGGGGGACGGTGGGAGGGGCTCTTCCTGGCGGCGGAGCCCGACGGGACCTGGCGGGTCTTGGGACGGACTCGCGGCCACCTGGAAGTGGGAGAGACGGTCCGACTGATGGACAGCGAGGGCCGGCAAGCGACGGAGCTGGCCGTCCTGGCGCAGGACGCCGATGGAACGTGGATCGTCCGCCCCGAGACGGACGAACCCCCCGCAACCGCTCTCGAACGCGTCGGTTGGGTGCCGCTGCCGCCCTACATTCGCAGGGGGCAGATGGTGGACGCCGACCGTGAACACTACCAGACCGTCTTCGCCAACAAGCCGGGAGCCGTGGCTGCCCCCACGGCTGGCCTGCACTTCACCGAGCGGCTGATCGAAGCGATTGCCGCGGCAGGGGTGACCATAACGTACCTGACGCTCCACGTAGGGTTAGGGACGTTCCGCCCCATTACCACCAGCCAAGTGGGGGACCACCGCATGCATGCTGAATGGGGCTGCATCACCGAGGAATGCGTGCGGACGCTCGCCGATTGCCGCCGCCGAGGCGGCCGCGTCGTGGCGGTGGGGACGACTTGCCTCCGCCTCCTGGAGACGGCGGCTGCCTCGGGGGAGCTGAAGCCCTTCTCCGGCCAGACCGACCTGTTCATCCGCCCCGGGCACTGCTTCCGCGCCGTAGATGCCCTGCTGACCAATTTTCACCTCCCCCGAACGACCCTCCTGGTGCTCGTCTACGCCTTCGGCGGACGCGACCTCATCGCCCGCGCCTATGCCGAGGCGATCCGCGAAGAGTACCGCTTTTTCAGCTACGGCGACGCCATGCTCATCCTCTAACGGACGCCGCCGGCTCACCGTCACCCCCGCTCGGGAAAGATCCGCCGCAGGAACCTGGCCTGGGCCGTATAGTCCTCGATCAGGTCGTTGGGTCGGGCGGCTTCGAGCACGATCCAGCCGCTGTAGTCGATGTCGTCGATGGCACGGCGGACCTCTGCAAAATCGATACGGCCTTCGCCCAGGAGGTGAGGGCCGTCTTTGGCGTGGAACTCGCAGATCATTTCGCCGAGGAGGCGGATCTCGGCATAGATGTCGCGGCCCTTGTCGGTGGAATTGCCGACGTCGTAATAGACCTTCACGGCGGGCGAGCCGATGCGGTCGATGAGATCGAGGTTCTCCTCGGCGCTCAGGTAGTTTTCCAAACCGATAGTGACCCCCTCGCGCTCCGCTGCCGGGGCGATCTCCTGGAGCACGGCGACGACGTGGTCGATCTCCTCCCGGTTGTCCATGTCGAGCTCGCCGGCACCGAAGAAGGCGGGCATGGTCAGGCGGATGCCCAGTGCCCGGCAGACGTCGATGCTCGCGCTGAGGTATTCGGCGGCCTTCGGGTCGCTCTTCAGCGGCACCTGGTTGAGAATCGCCAGCGCCAGCGAGGCGATCTCGCGACCCTGCTCGCGCGCGGCGGCGAGGTACGCCTCCTGGGCCTCCGACCGCCTCAGGTGGACGTCGTTGGCCTGAGTGCCCAGATCGACCTGCACGCCATCGAGGCCGATCTGGCGGGCGAGGGCGAAACAACTCGGGTCGCTCACTCCCAACGACCACTCGCAGGCGCCGATCTTAAACCACCGCGAGTTGGGCGCCGCAAAGAGCGGCGAGAAGACTCCTCCAGCCGCCGCAAGCCAAGCCGCCGCCCCTGCGGTCAGAGTTTCCCGCCGCGACACACGCATTCCCTTCCCGGAGCTACTCATGTTGGATCCTCCTCTTGGACAGGAAAGAACGCAGAGCTTCCAGGGGAGCGGCAGACCTGCTCTCCCGTTCCCCGCCACGCATCCTCCCGTATTGTTTCTGCCCCCCCTCTTGTGTATTTGCCTTATATGCATCGGCAAGGCGACACGGAGCCATCTGCGCGCCGCTGCCGATAGTGTAATCCGCAGCGGCCCAAAAGACACCCCGGGGCCGGCCAGTCAACGGATCATTCATGGGCTTTCGGCGGAGGGCTGCCGGAAGCGGTTGAAGTAGAGGAGACTGTAGGCTACAGGGACCACCACCAGCGTGAGTACGGTGGCAAAGGCCAATCCGAAAATGATCGCTCCGGCCAGCGGCTGCCAGAATTCGCCGCCGCCGGCGAGGTTCAGGTACAAGGGCATCAGGCCGCCGATCGTCGTGGCGGAGGTGAGAAAGACGGGTCTCATGCGTTGGACGCCCGCATCGAGAAGCGCCTGCCTGACCCCCAGGCCCCGCCGCCGCGCCGTGTTGGTGAAGGCGACGAGGACGATGGCGTCGTTGACCACGATGCCCGTGAGGGCCACCAGGCCGATGAACGAGGCCATGCTGAACGGCTGCCCGCTCACCCAGAGGCCGAACATCACCCCCACGAAGCTCAGGGGAACGGTGGCCAGAACCATCATCGTCTGGCGAAAGCTGTTGAACTGGATGGTGAGGATGGTGAAGATCAGGATCACGGCCACGATCATCACACGAGTGAGGTAACCGAAGTTCTTCTCCATCTCTTCACTCACCCCGGTGAAGGTGGCCCGGATCCCCTCGGCCGCCGTGCCCGGAGAGCCGACCAGCTCCATGTGATTCCCCGAGACGGGATCGAAGCCGAGCTCAGGGAGGATGTCGGCGCGGAGGATGGCAAAGACGTCGTCGGTACGGACGTTCTCCTCGCGGACCAGGTCGCAGCGGACGGTGACGGCCCGGCGGCGCTCGTAGCGGTTGACGGCGTACAGCCCGGCGTCGCGGCGGATGTCGGCCACCTGGCCCACGGCCACGCGACGGCCGCTGGGCGTGGTCCACATGAGGTGTCGGATGTCATCGCCGCTCCTCTGCCGCTGCGGGTCGACCTGGAGGCGGATGTTGACGTCCTCTTCGTCGAAGGAGAGGCGGATCGAGGTGTCGCCGAGGATGGCCGTCTGCACGGCGCGGGCGATCTGGGCGCTGGTCGTGTCGAAGAGTCCCACCACCCGCACGTCCGGCTCGACGACCAGTTCGGGGCTGTCGGGGCGGTAGTCGGTGGCCACGTCGCGGGTGCCGCGCACCTCCTCCAGACGGGCGGCGACCTTCTCCCCCATGGTCCCCAACTGGGCTAGGTTGTGGCCCGTGAGCCGCACGGCGACGTCGGCGCCTCCCGGGGGACCCTCGCTCGGCTCGTAGATGCGGTAGGTCATCCCCGGCCAGGGTCGGATGCGGCTACGAAGCTCCTCGACGATCTCGGATTGCTTGCGGTTCCGCTCGTTGGCCGGCTCAAGCTCGACCATGATCTTGCCGAACTCGGGGCCCGTGGCAGGGTCGCTCTCCAGCCGCGAGGCGAGGCCCGCCGACGATCCGATGGCGGTGACGAAATGGACGACGTCACCCTGCTGCTGCATTTCCAGGAGCGGGCCGGTAAAGACCGTCGAGGCCCGCAGCGTCTCTTCGATGCTGTAGCCCAGGGGGAGCTCGAAGTTGATCTCGAACTGACCACGGTCGCTCTGGGGGAAGAATTCGCGGCCGATATGGGGGAGCATCAGTGCGGCCCAGACGAACGCCAGGAGGGCGGTGGCCACCACGGCCCAGCGGTGTCCCAGCGCCCAGCGGAGCAGGTGGGAATAGAGGCGAGTGACCGGGCCGTGGTGCGGGCGGAGCGGGTTGTAGTCGCGCCATCGTGGACCGCTGGCCGCCGGCGCCTCCGCCGAACGGCCCGCCTCCGTGGTTTCCCGGGGCACCGGCTTCTGCCGATACCAATAGGCGGCCAGCACCGGAATCAGGAAGTGGTCCACGAGCACCGAGCCCAAGAGGGCCACGCTCACCACCTTGGGCATGACCCCCATGAAGTCGCCCATGATTCCGGGGACCAGGAGCATAGGGAGGAAGGCGCTCACGGTGGTGAGGTCGGCGGCGATCACGGGAATGCCTACCTCGTCGATACCCCGCTTGGCCGCCTCCACCGGCGGCTCGCCCATCTCCAGGTGGCGGTGGATGTTCTCGGCCACGATGATCGCCCCGTCGACCACCATCCCCAGGATGAGGATGAAGGAGAAGATCACCAGATTCGAGATGGGGGTGGCGGCGGCGTAGAGGAAGATCAAGCCCAAAGCCGTGGAGAAGGGGATCGCCATGAGGACGAGGAAGGAAATCCTCAGCCCCATCGCCCACGCCAGCACGAGGAGCACCACGATTCCCCCCTGCAGGGCACTGGTCCCCAGCGAGGAGAACATGAAGCGGATGTCGGTGGTGATGTCGCGGGTGACGGCGAAGTCGATATGCGGGTACTGGAGGCGGAGCTGCTCGACCCGCTCCTGGAGCTGGCGGGCGGCGGCCAGGGTGTTGATGTTCGCTTCTTTGTTAACGATGATCGTCGCCGTCTCGCGGCCGTCGAGGTGGGCGATGTTCTGCAGGCGGCGGTAGGTATCGCGGACATCGGCGACGTCGGCGACGCGGAGGAGCCGCCCCTGCCGCTCGGCGACGACCACTTCGCGGATGTCCTCCACGCCGCGGAACTTCGTTTCGTTGCGGACCTGGAAGTCGAAATGCCCGGTATTCAGGGCGCCCCCGGGAAGCTCGGCGTGGTCCTCGAGGATGGCCTGCCGCACCTGGTCGATGGAGAGTCCGTAGGCGGCCATGAGGTCGGGGTCCAGGTTGACGTGGAACTCCCGCTCCCGGCCGCCGAAGAGCTGGGAGTTGGAGACGCCGGGAATGGCCTCCAGCTCGTCCTGCACGTCGCGGGCAATCTGCTTCAGAGCCCGCTCGTCGAACCCTTCGGGGCCGCCGAGGTTGACCAGCATCAACGGCGCGCTCTCGAAGTCGATCACCGTGATGATCGGCTGCACCTCGCGCCCCGCGGGCAGCTCGCGGCGGACCTCGTTGACGAGGTGCTCCACCTCGGCCCGCGCCTGAGGCCCCGGCACCCCGTCGAGGAATATCACGCTGATGACGCTGGAACCCCGCATGCTCATCGACTGGATCTTGTCCACGTCCTTGAGCCGCTGCAGGGCGTTTTCGATCTTGCGGGTGATCTGCTCCTCGACCTCCGCGGGCTGAGCCCCCGGATAGGGGACCGTCACCAGCACTACCGCCGTGTTGATCGCGGGCGTCCGCTGCACGGGAATGCTGATGGTGGCCAGCACCGCGAGCGCCAGCGCCAGGAAGACGCCCACGATGACCACCCGAGGATGCTCGATCGCCTTGTGCGTGGCCCGCATCGCCGGAATCCCCTTGAGGTGCCGGTTCCTGGTCTCTGGTTGTTGGTTGCTTCCGCCTTTGCCAATCGCCGATCGGATTCGCAAGTTCCGGCAACGGACCAGGAACTACGAACAACGCACCCGGCGCTAGCGCACGCGCGCGGTCTTCACCGCCGAATCTCCGTCGGGCATCGCAACGATCGTAACGGGGCGGCCGTCGACGAGGCGGTGCTGCCCGCGGACGATCACGGTCCGCAGATCGGGGGAAAGCTCGGGAAGGATGACGTCGTTGCCCTGCTCGATGTAGTCTGCCAGGTCGAAGCGGCGGGCCTTGCCCCTCTCGTCCACGGCGAAGGCGAACGTGGCCCCGTCCCGAAAGACGGCGCTGGCCACCGGGAGGCGGAAGCCCTGCATGCGGTCGACGATGATGTGCGCCAGAGCGATCAGCCCCGGGCGGAGGCTGCCGTGGGGAATGGGCAAGAGGACCTCGACGGAGAAGAGGCTGGTCGTCTCGTCGGCGGCCTCGGCCACGCGGAACACCCGGCCTTCCAACGCGCCCCGCCGGCGGCCAAAGCGGTCGCGGGCCAGCAACTCCACACGAACCGGCTGCTCGGGTCGGATGGCGCCGATGAAGGCCTCGGGGACGCCGGCCACCAGGAGGACCTCGTCGACCTTGAGGAGTTCGAAGACCGGGTGGTGCGAGCTGACCGATTCGCCCGCATGGACCATCCGCCGAGCGATGACGCCGTCCGTGGGGGCGGCGAGCACCGCCTCCTCGAGCTGTTTCTCGGCGAGCTCGGCCTGCGCCCGAGCCAGAGCCAATGCGGTGGCGCGGTCCTGATACTCGGCGTCGGTGATGACCGGCGGCGTGCGGCCGCGGAGCTGTTCGGCGCGGCCCATGTGCACCTGTGCCTGCTCGAGTCGGGCTTGAGCCTCCTTGAGCCGCGCTACCAGGGCGCGGTCGTCAAGCCGGGCCAGGACCTGGCCCTCTTGAACGCGGTCTCCGTCGTCCAGCAGCCGGCCCCCTTCCGTGACCCCAATCTCGGCGACGCGGCCGCCGATCTCGAAACCCAGCGCGTACCGCTCCCGGGGCTGGATTACGCCCGCGTAGCTGTCGATCAGCTCGATCGACTCCAGCGAGACCGTCGCCACGGCGACGGGTGTGGGGGGAGCCAATTCCGGCGGGAGCATCGCGGTGGCTTCCCGGCCGCGATTTCGGTCTCCCACGGCGGTCAAGACGCCCACGGCCAGGGCAGCCAGGCTGACCAGGATCAAACCCGCCAGGTTTCCCAGTGAAAAACACCTCCGCCAGAAGGGTCTTTCGTCCCAGCTCGTGTCGACCGCGCGCGTATTGTGACCGACCGCCTCGAGACCCCGTGGTTCGTGCGGCATGCCTTCCCGAAGCACCGGCTCCGCAGATGCGATGCCTTCCGCGGCGGCCGAGCCGCCCTCAGCCGACGGACGATCCTGCACGACGCTGTCGCGGTCCCCCGCACCCTTCATACCCGCGCGCCTCCCGGCCGCGCAAAGAGCGGCTGCCGGCCGAGGGCCGCCAGCGTGAACCGCGTGATGTGGTCGGTGAGCCGGTCGAGATCGAAGGAGCGATACTCGTCCTCACCGACCAGGAGCTCGCCGATCGGCTTGTGTATCTTGGTGTAGTAGAGGCACTGGCCCACGACGCTGAAAGCCACCAGACGGCGGTCGCTGGGGGGGACTTCCGGCGGCATCAACTCGGCGAGAATCGCTTGGAGGATATCGTACTTGCCGCGGATGTAATTCTCCACCATCTCGACGCACGCCTGGCTTGGTTCGATCAGCTCGCGGACGATGAGCTGGGCCTGCCAGGCGGGCCGGGTGTCGTGGAGAATGTTCTCGAGCATTCCGCGGATGAAGTCGCGGAGCTTCCGCTCCGGAGGAGTCCCTTCCGGCCAGGTGGGGTCCGGGGCGTCGATGCCGCTGCAGTGAGCATAGCGGACGGCCTCGATATACAGGCGTTCCTTGTCGCCGAAGTGGTAGTTGACCGCGGCGACGTTGGCGCCGGCGCGGCCGCATATCTCGCGCACCGTGGCAGCCTGGAAGCCGCGCTCCGCAAAGACCTGTCCGGCGGCCTCCAAGAGCCGCCGGCGCGTATCGTCGGTCGACGCGTTTTTCATGCGGAGATCACCGCTTGGGTCGGGACGCCCAGAGAGCGGCAGGTTTCTGCCGCCGCGGCAGCAGATCGCAACAGCCGGGGACAGGTACGCCCCCGGCTGAGACTGCGCTTAAAACGAACGTTTCAACCCTGATCGTATGGGGCCCGGCGGCAATCGTCAAGGTGGACGGTCCGAGCACTCGGGCAGGCAGGGCGGAACACGACACGAGATCGGTCGCTTGGCCATCAGCGTGTCGTGGGCCGCCCTTCCCCTATGGGAGCATGGCCTAATGGGGGGCGGTAAGGAGAGACCTGGGGCCAAGGCATCTGCCAACCACCCCACGGCTGGGACAGACCATAAGGAACAGCCCAGGGAACGAATGGAGGAGGCCACGCCCCCCATGCGCCGAAGGGGGTGGCACCCTCGCGGAAGGGCCGCAGCCACTCGCCGTAGGGGCGGATGCGGTCGCCGGCCCCCCACGTCTCCACGATATGGAGGTGGTCGGCGCTGCTGGCGCCACGGATCGTTGTGCGGCTATGGCGGTAGCCACTCTGGGTGTAGCTCGCCTCGAGAGTTCGCGACGGGGCGGGCGAGGGAGCGAACTGGGCCACCCGCTCGCCGCTGTCGGGATTGTGGCTGAAGTAGCTGGGCCGGAAGATCCAGCTGGCTTCTGCCCGGACGGCGCCGGCGGAGAGACCCGCCAAGGCCCCGAGGATGAGGGGCAGCACGGCTCTTGCACGGTGCCGGGCGCCGCGTGCAGGGGGATGTTGTCTGGTCATGGTGTCGAATCAAGGTCTGCCGCGGATCCGGTTTGCGGAACTTCGAGTTGGGTCGCGACTCATCGGCCCATGGGCTGGACGACCAGCAGTTCTTCGGCATTGGGGTCGTAGCGGTACTGGTGGCCGGCGGGCAAGTCGGGGAGCGCGATGTTGTTGGCGGCGATGATCTCCTGCATGAACTCCTCGTGACTCCGCGGAGCGTGTCCGTTCATGGCCCGGTAGAGTCGCATGGCGTCGGCGATCTGAATATCGAAGGCGATGCGGGCCCGGGTGCCCCAATAGGCCTTGATCGGCGTGGCGATGATTCCCTCGCCGTAATCGCGGCCTTGCCGTTGAACACCGGGGCGGGCGGGCACCTCGACAACCTCCTCCCGCTGGGGGGCAGGGGCGGGCGGCGGGGCGTCGTCGAAGTCGAGCCCCAATCCCTGGGCGGTGCGCCCGACGCCGCGCCGGGGCGCCTGCGGGGCCGCCGCTTGGCCCTCAGCAGTTGGATCGTCCGCCGTTGCAGCCGCCTCTGCAGGAGCGGCAGGCGGAGATGGGTCGAGGCCGGTCGGCCGGTCGTAGGCGTCGCTGCAACCGGCCAGGAGCAGGGACCCGAGTCCCCAGGCAAGCAGTACTCGGCTCATGACAGTCTCTCCGCGTCAGACGACGGATCGTCCGACGTTTTTTCTAGTCGTCGGCGGCGACGCGGTGCCTCTTCCGTGAGGGGCGCATCACGGGGCGACGGTAGGCATCGTCCGGGTCACCCTCTTCGGCAACGGCCTCACTGAGGTCGAATTGCCAATGCATCATCTCGGCCAACGCGGCTCGTTCGGTCATATCGTAGTGCAGGGGGGTTAAGGTCACCCGGCCTTTGGCCAGCGCAGAAAGGTCGGTTTCGTGGCTTCCGGGTCCGGGTGGCGGCCCGCCGGCCGCCCAGAAATACTCGCGGCCCCAAGGATCGACGCGCCGTTCGTAGCGATCGCCGTGTGGGGTGACGTCCATGGGGACGACATCGACCTCCGGCTTCCCCCCCAGGGCTGCCGTAGGGATGTTCAGGTTGTACAACTGGGCGCGGCTGGCCTTCTGCCGCAGGAGCTGCTCGATCACGTCGCGTGCCAGGTGGGCCGCCTTGTCGAAGCGGGCGTGCTCGTCGAACTGGAGCGAGACGGCCACGCTGTTGATGCCGAAGAAGGCACCCTCGATGGCCGCCGCCACCGTCCCCGAGTAGAGCACGTTGATGCCGGCGTTCAACCCGCTGTTGATACCGCTGACCACCAGGTCGGGCCGGCGGGGGCAAACCTCGGTGATTCCCAATTTTACGCAATCGGCGGGACTTCCCTCGACCGCCCAGCCCCAGCGGACGTCACCGTCGCAGACCTCTTTGACGGTCAGGGGCTTCAGGTAGGTGATCGAGTGTCCCACGCCGCTCTGTTCGGTGGCCGGGGCGATCAAGTACACTTCACCCAACCGGGCCAGCTGCCGCTGCATGGCAGCCAGTCCGGGGGCGTAGACACCGTCGTCGTTCGTCAGGAGAATCAGCACGGGCGGTCCGAGAGATAAAGGGCTTCCGTGAACAAAACTCCAGTTTAGTCGGCAGGGGGCGATCCTTCAATTGCCCGCCGCTGCCAAGGGCCCATGCCTTCAGGGGGGCTGTGCCGTCACCCCTGTGCGCCCGTGGGGCGGGTTCCTATAATTCCCATCTTTTCCGGTGGTTTTCCGGTGGGTGAGCGTGGTATGAGCCGTATCGCTGACGAGAAAGTCCTGGTCCTCGACTTCGGCTCCCAGTACGCGCAGCTGATCGCGCGCCGCGTCCGCGAGCAGCACGTCTTCTGCGAGATTGTCCGCCACACGATCACGGCGGAGCGGGTTCGGGAGCTGGCCCCGCGAGGCCTGATCCTTTCCGGGGGCCCGTCGAGCGTCTATGCGGCGGAGGCGCCGAAGTGCGATGCGGCGATCTTCCGTCTCGGCCTGCCGATTCTCGGTATCTGCTACGGGATGCAGCTCGCCTGCGAGGCCCTCGGAGGGAGCGTGGCGAGCGCCCCAGCCCGCGAGTACGGCCGCGCTTTCCTCACGCTGCAGAAGGGGGATGAGGTCTTCCGGGCGGTGGACACTCGCACCCAGGTCTGGATGAGCCACGGCGACCAGGTGACGGAGGTTACCGCCGACTTCACCCCCTTGGCAGCCACGGACACTTGCCCGGTCGCCGCGGTCAAGCACCGCGCGCTCCCGGTCTACGGTCTGCAGTTTCATCCCGAGGTGACCCACACCCCGGCCGGCTCGCGGATCCTCTCGAACTTCCTCCTCGGCGTCTGCCGTTGCCGAGGGACTTGGAAGCTGGGCGACTTCGCCCGGGAGACCGTCGGCGCCGTACGCCAGCGCGTGGGCGGCAAGCGGGTCATCTGCGGCCTCTCGGGCGGCGTCGACTCGGCGGTCACGGCGGCCCTCCTCTCCGAGGCCGTCGGCACCCAGCTCTCGTGCATCCTCGTCGACAACGGCCTCTTGCGCAAGGCGGAGGCGGGCTCGGTGATCGCCGAGTTCACCAACCACTTCAAGAGCGACCTCCACGTGGTGCAGGCGGAAGACCGCTTTCTCGAGGCCCTGAAGGGCGAGACGAACCCCCAGGAGAAGCGCCGCAAGATCGGCCACGCCTTCATCGATTGCTTCGCTGCGGAGGCGGCCCAGATCGAAGGGGCCGAGTTCCTCGCGCAGGGTACGCTCTATCCCGATGTGATCGAGAGCGGTGGCTCCAGCGACGGGCCGGCTGCCACCATCAAGCTGCACCATAACGTGGGGGGGTTGCCGAAGGACCTGAAGTTCCAGCTCATCGAGCCGCTCCGAGACCTCTTCAAGGACGAGGTCCGCAAGCTGGGCCTCCAGCTGGGCTTGCCGGAGGAGATCGTCTGGCGGCATCCCTTCCCCGGTCCGGGGCTGGCTGTGCGCTGCCTGGGCGAGGTCTCCCGGGAGCGGCTCGATACGCTCCGCGAGGCCGACGCCATCCTGATCGAGGAGATCAAGGCGGCTGGCTACTACCGCAAGACCTCCCAGGTCTTTGCCGTACTGCTGCCGGTGCAGAGCGTGGGTGTGATGGGCGACGCGCGGACGTACGAAGACGTGCTTGCCCTTCGAGCCATCGAGACCGAGGACTTCATGACCGCCGACTGGAGTCGGCTCCCTTACGAGCTGCTCGGCAGGATCGCCACGCGTATCATCAACGAGGTCAGCGGCGTCAACCGGGTCGTTTACGACATCAGCTCGAAACCGCCGGCGACCATCGAGTGGGAATAGGGGGCCAGTCCGGAGGGCGCCCGCGGCGCCCCAGAGGTGAGGAGAGAAGCGATGGCCAAGCGAGCGACGAAGACAGGGAACGAGGCGGCTCCCAGCTTCGAGGAGGCCGTGGGCCGGCTGGAGACGATCGTCCGCGACCTGGAGGACGGCGAGACGGGACTCGACGAGTCGCTGGCGCGCTACGAGGAGGGCGTCCGGCTGCTCCGCCGCTGTTACGAGATGCTCGAGCGCGCGGAGCGGAAGATCGCCCTGCTCAGCGGGGTCGACGCCGATGGAAACCCCATTACCACCCCCGTTGCAGAAGGAGACGCTTCCGGGGAAGAGACGTCGCCGGGCCGCAAGCGCCGCCGCGGCGATTCTGCCGAGACGGCCACCGACCGCGAGGCGAGCGCCGAGGAGCCTGGGCTCTTCTGATGGCGGCCCGCCGGGGGGGCAGGCGGGATCGCACCGTCGACTGTGGGGGGCATCTCCGACCGCCGGCGGGGAGGGCGAGGTGCCGGCTACGCGGAGCGGGTAGCCAAACGCACGAGATCGTCCATCCAGGTTTCCACCAGCGATGCATGGGGGATGTAGCGTTCGCTCTGTTCGGCGGCGGCCAGGCAGCGGTCGAGGCAGTCGGCGGCGGCGGCGGTATCGGCCGGCCAGCGCTGGAGGGCGGCGTCCAGCCATGGCGCCT
>SLBP01000106.1:0-7944 GCA_007126245.1 Planctomycetales bacterium | reverse complement strand
CGGCCACGAAGAGGCGCCGCTGGTCATCGAGCACCATACCCCTCACCCAGAAAGGAAGGCGGCTCGACCACCGCGGCGCATGCTCGGGTCCCTCGATGCGAGTGGCGAACAGCTCGTAGTGGATGCCGCCCAGGCCGGCGTGGCTGCCGCCTCCCTCGCCGTGGGCCTGGTAGACGTTTCTACCGAAACCGAAGACGTCCGAGCCGTCCCTGACCAGCAGGCGTCCGGAGGGAACCTGCTTGCCGGGGCGGGGCCAGCCGCCGAAGCCGCTGCCCGTCTCCGTACCGATGATCCAGTAGGTGCGGTGCCACCAATCGGCATCGAGGAAGCCCACGGAACTGTAGAGGTGGGGGACGTCGCCAGGCTGCTCTTCACCCTGCATGTCGTACCGCTGGTGGCGCATGAAGAGGGATCGGCCGTCGCTGGAGAGGATGTCGGGCAAGGCGCCTGGGAGTCCGCCGGTACCGCGAATCTCGTCGTACGGTTGCAGCCCCGTCTCCGGATCGCGGTGGGAGATGCGTCGATGGAAGACGATCTCCCCGGACTCCGAATCCAGGCCGAAAAGGTGCATGCCGCCGTCGATGTACGAGGACCTGCCCGCCACGAAATACGCCGTGCCCTCATGAACCAGTACGCTGCCGTGAACCGGCCACGCCGACTCCAACTGGTCCATGTTCACAATCCACCGCGTTTCGGGGGCGGCGCGGAACCGCCACACCAACCGGCCGTCGGCGGCGCGGAGGCAGTAGACCCAGCCGTCGGCCGAGCCGAAGAGGAGACGGCCGCCGTCGAACGTCGGTGGGCTGTCCACCCGGCCCCCCGCCGTGAAGCTCCAGGAGCGCTCGCCGGTCGCCGCGTCCAGGGCGTGGACGGTGTGGGCGTCGATCGAGGCGACGACCACCAGCCCCTCGGCCATCACGGGGCTGCTCAGCGGCCCTTCCAGCGCCACTTGCCAGAGCGTCTCCAGCTCGGCGGGCACCGAACAGGGCGCCTTGCCGCTGCGGGCGGCGTCCTGGCGGTAGGTGGGCCACGCGTCGGACCTCCGCTCTGCGGGCGCCACCTCGCCGTAGGCCGGACCGCGCACCAGCGCGTTCTCCACTTCCGCCAGGTGCGGCGGGACCTCGCCGTCCCGGAGGGGCGCCATGACGTTGAAACCGTTGATCTTGGCTTCGATGTAGCAGGCGCAGGGGTGAGGCGGCACGTACAGCAGGCCGTTGCTCGGCATGAATCCGTACTGGCAAGCGCCGCGGATCCAGTGATCGGCGATGCCCTCTCCCGAATCCAGGTCGGCGAACTCGATTCCCGCGCGGCCCGTGATCAGATAGGCCGAGGTGCCGAAGCTGCGGTGGCACCGGCCGTGCCCCATGCCGACGGTGTAGAACTCCTGGTCGGCCGGCCGGGTGGATTCCACCTCGCCGGTCCGCAGGTTGCGCCCCTCGGTGATACCCGGCTGCGTGGCGCACACGATGCGGCTGGTCCAGACCAGGCCGCCCGAGACAAGCACATCCGGGGGCGCGTTGAACGTCTCCGAGGCCGGGCCCTCCCAGAGCTTCTCGCCCGTCTCGGCGGAGAACGCGTAGAGTCTGCCGGCCATCTCCTCGAGTGCTTGGGGGCGCCCCGCCTCGGCATCCCGGTACGCCTCCTTGCTGCATTCCTCCCATTCCACGCGCCCCGGTTCTCCGGGAGGTTCCTCCACAAGCCCGACGACTTGCAGCCAGGCCGCGTTGCGATCGGCCGAAAGCACCACCCCGTCGTGGACCACCAGCGTCGGCGCCAGCCAGGTGGGGCGCTGCCGGATGATGGGCCGCGGGGAGCGCCAGCGTTCGCGGCCCGTCCCGGCATCCCGGCAGACCACCTCGCCGGCCGTCTGGTAATGGACCATTCCGTCCCCTACGGCCAGCGTGGCAGGAATAACGTAGCCGGCCTCGTCGCCGGGGATCTTCCACCGCACGTCGCCGTTTTCCGCCTCCACGGCCAGGATCGACATCCCTCCGGCGGATTCGGACCCCCGCCGCCGGGCCCGGTCGAAGGCCTCAGCGGCTTCGGGGTCGCCGATCACCGCGTAGACCACCCCTTCACTCACCAGGATCTCCGCGGCGCCCGCCGTCTCATCGTAGACCTCCACGGTCTCGCCGGTGACGCCATCCAGCGCCGTGACGGGCTCCCCATAACCGAGCGTGACGTACACCCGATCCTCCTCCGCCACCAACCGCCGGGCCAACTGGGGCGGGCCGCTGCGGAACCCGCGGAAACGCGATTCCCACGAGACGAGCCGCCGCTCCCACAAACGCACGCCGCTGAAGGCGTCGCGGGCGACCAGCGTCCAGCGGGAGGGAAAGGCGACCGAGGCAAGGGGGCCCTCGTCGACGATGTAGTAGACGCGGCCGCCGGCCGAGACCATGGCGCTGAAGCTGGAAAGGTGTTCGTGGCTGCGGAGCCAGCGCGGTCCGCAACGCCATTGCAGGCGCCGCGGCGGCCCCACCACCGTGTCGCGGCTCACGGCGTTGTTCGACGCGTCGTACAGGTAATGGGTCCACTCGTCGATCTCCTCCGGCCGCGGCTTGACCGCCCTATCCCAAGCGCCGCCGCGCCGGACATGGGCCACGCCTCCCGGGGCGAGAACGCGCATCAGCTCGCTCGCATCCAGGCGGCCGAGGTCTTCGGCCACCACGAGGTTCACCAGGTCGTCGGTGTACGGGAGGCGCACGCCGTCGAATTGATCGACGGACACCCGGCCGTACAACCCCCGCGCGCGGATATGCTCGCGGGCTTGGGCCACGCGATCGGCGTCGGCGTCGAGGCCCTGGACGAGAAAAGCGTCGTCCGCACCGAAGGCGGCCGTGAGCCTGCCGTCGCCGCAGCCCACGTGCACAACCAGGCCCCCTCGGACTTCGGCCGCTTCGAGGATCCGCGTGGCCTGCTCGGTTACCGTGCAGGTGCCTCCGGAGGCCGCAGGACCAGCCGCGCTGGAAAGTGCCAGCACGATGGATACCCCCAAAGAACAAACCGCTCCCGTACTGCGCATCGGTCACCTCCTTCGGCGAAAGTCTGCTGCCAGCCTGCGAATCGACACCGTGCCTTGGGTATCCACCGCCCGGACACCTCCAGCGGCAAACCCGGGAGAACGTGTAAAGACTCGCTCACCCGTAACGAACCAAGGCCGTCACCTTCCGCCCGGGGCACTCTCGTCCAGGCGCCCCCAAGGGTACCAGGAACGCAAGGCCAGTCAAGTTATCCAAGTAGGTTGCCGGTCCTTCAGTGCACCGCCTCGGGAAATCCGCCACGCTCTGAAGGGCGCGACCTCTCGCACAACGCGTCATCACAACTCTCCTTTCTCGTAGACATTCACGTCGAATTCGCCTTCGCTCCTGGCGACGATGCACGATATGACGGCGTCCCCGCTGACGTTGACGGCGGTGCGCAGCATGTCGAGGAGCCGGTCCACACCGATGATCAGACCGATCCCTTCGACGGGAAGTCCCACCTGGTCGAGGACCATGGCCAGGGTGATCAGCCCGACTCCGGGAACTCCCGCCGTACCGATGGACGCCAGCGTTGCCGAGAGAACGACCGTGAGGTAGCCCGCGATTCCGATCTCGATGCCGTACGCTTGAGAGATGAAGACGGTGGCGACCCCCTGCATGATTGCGGTCCCGTCCATGTTGATCGTGGCGCCGAGGGGGACGGTGAATGCGGCGACCGAATTGCGGACACCCAGCCTCTCTTCCACCGTTTCCAAAGTCACGGGGATCGTGGCGTTGCTGCTCGAGGTGCTGAAGGCGAAAACCAGCAGGGACTTGACCTTGCGGAAGAACACCAGGGGATTCAATCCGGCGAGGGTTCTCAGGAGCACGGAATAGGTAACGGCAAGATGGAGAATCAAGGCGCATGCCACAACCAGGAAATAGGCGGCAAGCGGTGCGAAGGCATCGAACCCCTGTTCGGCGAAGACTTTGGCTATCAGGCAGAATACTCCATAGGGCGCCAGTTGGATGATCATGACGATGAGCCGCATGAGGACCTTATTGAAAGCGGCGAAACCGGAGGCCACCGTCTCCCCCGCCTCGCCGGCCATGCTCATCGCCAGCCCCAGCAGGATCGCGAATACGATAACCTGGAGCATGTTCCCTTCCGCCATCGAGGCAATGGGGTTGTCCGGGAACAGTTCGATCACCACCTCGGAGAAGGAAGGCGCCGCCGGTGCGGCGAAATCGTCTTCGTGCGCCTGCAGGTCGAAACCGACGCCGGGCTGCGCCAGCATGGCAAGACTCAGGGCGATCGAGATGGCGACGGCCGTAGAGGCGAGATAGAGGCCGAGCGTCTTCACGCCGAGGTTTCCCAGCCGGCTGACGTCCTTCAGTGAGGCGGTCCCGCAGACGAGAGACACGAAGACCAAGGGAACGACGAGCATCCTCAGCCCCTTGATGAAGATGCTGCCCACGACGTCGAAGAGGCCGTCCACCAGGAAGCGCTGAACCACGTCGACCAGGAAACGCGGAACAAAGGGGACGTCGGGCATCAGGTTGATGGCAATCCCCGCGCACATGCCCGCGAACATCGCGACGATGACGCGCCTGGTCAGCTTTCCGCCGCTATCAATGCTCACGGCACCGCTCCTGGGGTTGCATCCGGTCCGTCTGCTTCCTGCAGCGCTGCGCCGGGCTCGAGGGGCATGTCGCGCAGCCTGCGGACGTGCCGGCCGGTCAGCCCTCGGACTGCCATGCTCCGTCTTTCACTCCCGGGGTCCTTCGCAGGTCTGGCCGTTCCAGACGCGGCCGTCGCGGAGGTGGATGACCCGCTCGGCACGCGCGGCCACGTCGTCACCGTGGGTGACGAGGATGATGGTCATGCTCTGGGCACGGTGGAGGTGGTCGAAGAGGTCGAGGACGTGGGCCGCGGTCCGGGAATCGAGGTTGCCGGTGGGCTCGTCGGCGAGGAGGATGGCCGGCCGGTTGGCCAGGGCGCGGGCAACGGCCACGCGCTGCCGTTCGCCGACGGAGAGCTGGTTGGGGAGGTGGCCGGCGCGGTGGATCATGCCCACCAGCTCCAGGAGCTCCGCCGCCCGCGCCGCGCGCGCCGCCGCCCGGTGGCTGCTCTCGAAGAGGGGTATCTGCACGTTCTCCGCCGCGGTGAGCGTGGGGAGCAGGTGGAACGACTGGAAGACGAAGCCGAGCTCGTGGGCGCGGAAGCGGTCGAGGCTGGGGAGATCGCCGTAGTTGCGGCCCTCGAAGTAGACGGCGCCCCCCGTGGGGGTGTCGAGGGCGCCGAGGAGGTTCAGCAGGGTCGACTTGCCGCTCCCGCTGGGGCCCATGACGGCCAGGTACTCGCCGCGGGCGACCTCGATCGTGGCCTCGTGGAGGGCCTGCACGTTGCCGTCGGCATAGACGCGGCTCAACCGATCGGTGCTCAGGATCACGGGCCGGTCACTCATGGCGGAGGGCCTCCGTGGGCGAGAGGCCGGCGCCGCGGAAGGCGGGGTAGGCGCCGCCGAACACCCCGACGAGAAGCGCGATGACGAACCCCTGGAGGATGACTGCCGGGGAGATCGTCCCCGCCATGAGCCCCGCAGCCGCCGGAAAACTGGCCAGCCACCGCGTGAGGAGCACCGCGCCGACCGCACCGGCCACGGCCCCCGCCGAGCAGAGGAGGAGCGACTCGCCGAGGATCATCGCCAGAATCCGTCCCCGCCGCCAGCCGATGGCCCGCAGGATGCCGATCTCGCGGGTCCGCTCGAAGACCGACATGATCATCGTGTTGAGCATGCCCACCGTGCCGATCAACAGGGCGATCGAGGAGGTGAGCCAGGCCATGCCGCGGGCGACGCGGATCTGGACCACGCTGTCCACGTAGTCGCGGGTGGGGAGGGCTTCGAGCTTGAGGGGCCGGCCCTCCTCGTCGCGGAGCTCCGCGATGGCGGTCCGCACCCGGTCGCGGAGCACTTCCTTGTCGTCGTTCGGGGTCAGCACGACCTGGAAACCGGAGACCTGGCCGTGGCGGTCCATGAGTGTTTGCAGGCGGCTCAGCGACATCACCGCGGAACCGTTCTCGATGACGTTGAAGCTCTCGAAGATGCCCACCACCTCGAAGGGCTCCATCTCGATCTCGATCGACTGGCCCGTGGTGAGTTCGAGGTTGCGGGCCAGCACCAGCCCGAGGAGGACACCGTTCTCGTCGTCGGGACGAAGGCGCCGGCCGCTCTGGAGGGAGAGGTCGTCGAACTGGGGGCTATCGAGGGGCCACCCCTGGATGGGGACGCCGATGAGATGCGCCTCGGGGAACGAGACCACCTCGGCCAGTCCCGGGATCGCCGACTGCACGCCGGGGAGCTCCGCAAGCCGTTCGCCGATGGCCTCGTCGAGATTGCTCGTCATGCGGTCCGTCCGGCCCGCGCGGACCACGACGAGGTCCACCCCGCGGAGCTCGAAAAGCTCGGCAAACGACCGCTCGAAGCCCTGGGCGATGCCGAGCAGCGCAACCACGGCGCCCACCGCCAGCATCACGCCGACTCCGGTCAACGCGGAACGGACCGGCCGGCGGAGGACGTTGCGGAAGATAAAGGTGAAGAAATACACGGCTGTGCAGGTGGGTTGTCGAATTAAGCGAGTGCCTTCGCCCCTTGCCGTGCCGGCTCGGGGCCGCAGCCCGGGCACCATGCCCGCAGCACCGGCCGTATGCCCTCTGATTGTAGCGGCTCGCCGGAGATGGTGAAAACCCGGAGCCCGCGGAGTATTATGAACTCCCTGCGGCACGTTGGTCGACCTCCGGAGCGGTGGTGATGTTCAAGTTGGGTCCGGTCCTGGTCCTCGTCACGTGGCCGGCGATTCCCTTTCTGCTCGGGTGCAGCGAGACGGCATCGCCGCCGTCCCCCCCCCTGCGCGCGGTGGACGTCGCGCCCCGCCCCCTCCCCCGCATCGCCCCGGGGACGGTCCTCGGCGAGAGGCCGCCGGCGGGCTGGACGCACGACCTCTTGCTGAGCCGACCCCGCGTGGCGCAGGGCGATATCGACGCCGTCCCCTCCGCCGTGGAACACTCCACCGGCTTGTTCTCCCTGAGCGTGCTGGCCAGGGTGGTCCCCGGCGACGGCGGCGGGCCCCTCGCGTACCGCCTTGACGAGGTCGCCGTCGGTGTGGCCCTCGAGGTCGACGGCCGCCACCGCATCGTCGACGGCGAGCACCTCCCGGGCGCCGATCTCGGATGGGTCGGCCGCATGACGCTTGCGGAGCACGAGCGGTATTTCGCCAACGAGATGCGCCAGATCGCGCGCTCGTCACTCGCCTGCGTCTTCGACGGTCCGGGGCTGTTTCTCTGCGAAGGGGCGCACCGGGAGATGATCGTCCGCTATCTGGTGCTTGCCGATCCCACGGACGGTGACGTGGAGCTGCTCGCCTGGCTGCTCGACAGCCGCGACGGCGCATACGTGCTTGCGGAGGCAGCCCCGCAGCGCCTGCCGCCCCGGATGCGGGAGGACCGGATGCTCAACGTCAAGAGGGAACACTTCACGCTGGGTGTCCCCACTCGCGACGCCTTCGCCGTCGTGCAAATCCCCCAGGGGACACCCGTAGCCTTTACCCCCCGCCTTAAGCAGGTGGCGTCCCTCGCGCCCTACACCGAGGAGAGTCTCGCGATCTTGGAGGAAGAGACCCGCCGGCTGCTAAGAGACACCGCCGAGAGGGATTGATGGTGGTCCGCGGCGAGGAATCGAGGGCAGGGGACGGGAGTGGCCGGGTCCCTCGCGTCTCCTCCCCGTCTGCACCGTGGATCGTCTTGCGATGCGCGGCACCGCACAGAGGCCTGTGTGGCGTACTGACCGCTAGCCACGCGCATCCCCCGCCATGCGCAGCTCGCGGCGGAAACGGCGTATGGCGTCCTGGAAGAGCATGGGCAGCCTCGACCGCAGCAGCGGTGCGCCGCCGAACCATCCCTGCGGCTCGTGGTAGGCCATGT
>SLBP01000112.1:0-7953 GCA_007126245.1 Planctomycetales bacterium | reverse complement strand
GACGCCCGCCGGTCGCCAGCCGGCGACGTTGCGGATGTCGTTTTCGGTAACCTGGAAGCCGTCGCAGTTGCGGAGCACGGCCTCGAGAAGCACGCGGATCGAAAAGGGCAGTTCGCCAATCCTGGCCAGGCCCGCCTCCTCGACCCGCGCCAGCCGGAAGAGGACTACCTGCCCCTGGGGGGTAGCAAGGGTGTCCCGGGTACGGAAGGGGTCGTGCGTCGTGCTCTCGCCGGTCATTGCTGGTCCTATTCCTCCCAAGTGGTGCTCGAAACGGTTCGCCCACGAACATCATACCGCTCCCCCCCGCCGCCGACCACGGAGGCCCAAGTCCTCGGGTCTCGGATGGAGGCTTGACTGCGCGACCTGGGGATTTCCGATTCACCGCCCGCCACGACCCCATCACGCTTCATACCCCAAGTTCGGCGCCAACCAGTGCTCGACTTCGGCCAGCGGCATGCCCTTGCGGCGGGCGTAGTCTTCGAGCTGGTCGCGGGTGAGGCGGTCGACGGCGAAGTAGCGGGCCTCGGGGTGGGCGAAGTAGAGGCCCGAGACGGAGGCGGCCGGGGTCATGGCGAAGGTCTCGGTGAGGCCCATACCCGCGGCCGATTCGGCGCCGAGCAGATCGAACAGCGTCCGTTTCTCCGTATGATCCGGGCAGGCGGGATAGCCGGCCGCCGGCCGGATGCCGCGGTACTTCTCGGCGATCACCTCCTCCATCGAGAAGTCCTCCTCGCGGCCGTAGCCCCAGTCGTCGCGGGCCTGCCGGTGGAGCCGTTCGGCGAAGGCCTCGGCCAGCCGGTCGGCCAGGGCCTTGACGAGGATGGCCCGGTAGTCGTCGTGCTCCGCCTCGAAGCGATAAGCCAGCTCGGCGGCGCCGTGCCCGGCGGTGACGGCGAATGCACCCAGGTAATCCTCCCGGCCGCTCTCGACCGGGGCGATGAAATCGGCCAGGGCATAGAAGCACCGCTGCCCCTGCCGCTCCCACTGCTGGCGGAGCGTATGAAAGCGCGTCCGCTGCTGCCGGCGGGATTCGTCGGTGTAGACCACGATGTCGTCCCCCTCGGCCGCCGCGGGGAAGAAGCCATAGACGCCGCGGGCCGTTAGCAGTTTCTCGGCCACGATCCGCTCGAGCAGCTTCTGGGCATCGTCGAAGAGCTCCCGCGCCTGGCGGCCCACGGCCGGATCGTCGAAGATCCGCGGGTACTTCCCCTTCAGCTCCCAGGCCATGAAGAAGGGCGACCAGTCGATGTACTCGATGAGCTCCTCCAGGGGATACGGGTCGAGCACCCGCACGCCCGTGAATGCCGGCCGGTCGATCCGCACCGACTGCCAGTCGGTGGTGAAGCGCCGGGCCACCGCCTCGCGGTAGGGGACGAGCCTGGCCTGCTGGCGGCGGCGGAACGAGGCGACTAGCTCCGCCTGCGCTTGCCGGTTCTCCTCGACGAAGCGGTCGCGCCCCTCGCGGCTTAAAAGCCGCTCCACGACGCCGGTGCACCGCGAGGCGTCGGCCACGTGGACCGTCACCGCCTCGTACGCCGGGGCGATCTTCACCGCCGTGTGCTTGGCGCTGGTCGTGGCCCCGCCGATCAGAAGCGGCAGCGTCATCCCACGCCGCTGCATCTCGCGGGCCACGTGGACCATCTCGTCGAGGCTGGGGGTGATCAGGCCGCTGAGGCCGACGAGGGCCGCCCCTTCGGCGACGGCCGTATCGAGGATGGTATCGCAGGGGACCATCACGCCCAAATCGACGGTGTGGTAGTTGTTGCACTGCAGGACGATGCCCACAATGTTCTTGCCGATGTCGTGGACGTCGCCCTTGACCGTGGCCAGCACGATGGTCCCCCGCCGGCCGCTGCCCGAGCCGGCCTTCTCCGCCTCCATGTAGGGCATCAGGTAGGCCACGGCCTTCTTCATCACGCGGGCGCTCTTGACCACCTGGGGGAGGAACATCTTCCCCTCGCCGAAGAGGTCGCCCACGACGCGCATGCCGCCCATGAGCGGCCCCTCGATGATCGCCAGCCCGCTGGGATACGTGCCGCGCGCCTCCTCGACGTCCTCTTCCACGTGCTCGACGATGCCGTGCACCAGGGCGTGGGCGAGCCGCTCCTCGACGCTTCCCTGCCGCCAGACCTGCTCCCGGGCCTCGGCGGCGGGATCGTCCTCGAGCGAGGCGGCCAGCCCGAGGAGCCGCTCCGTGGCATCCGCGCGGCGGTCGAAGAGGACGTCCTCGACGGCCTCGAGCAGGGCAGGGGGGATGTCGTCGTAAACGTCGAGCTGCCCGGCATTGACAATCGCCATGTCCAAGCCGGCGTGGATGGCGTGGTAGAGGAAGGCGGCGTGCATGGCGCGGCGGACCGTCTCGTTGCCGCGGAAGGCGAAGGAGACGTTGCTCAGTCCGCCGGAGACGCGGACGCGGGGAAAGCACTGCTTGATCAGCCGCGTGGCCTCGATGAAGTCGAGGGCGTAGCGGTTGTGTTCCTCGATGCCCGTCCCCACCGTGAGCACGTTGGGGTCGAAGATGATGTCCTCCGGCGGCAGGCCGGCCTTTTCGGTGAGCAGGTGGTAGGCGCGTTCGGCGATGCGGACCTTGTGGTCGACGGTGACGGCCTGGCCCTCTTCGTCGAAGGCCATCACCACGCAGGCGGCCCCGTAGCGGCGGATGAGCCGGGCGTGGCGGAGGAACTCCTCTTCGCCCTCCTTGAGGCTGATCGAGTTGACGATCGCCTTCCCCTGGACGCACTTCAGGCCCGCCTCGAGCACACGCCAGTCGGAGCTGTCGATCATCACGGGGACGCGGCTGATGTCGGGCTCCGCGGCCAGGAGGTTGAGAAACCGGGGCATCACCGCCGGGCCGTCGAGGAGGCCGTCGTCGACGTTCACGTCGATGATGTTGGCGCCGCCTTCCACCTGCTGGCGGGCGATCTCGACGGCCTCCTCGTAGCGCTCCTCGCGGACGAGGCGGGCGAAGCGGCGGGAGCCGGCCACGTTGGTCCGCTCGCCGATCATGATGAAGTTGGCGTCGGGCCGCAGTACCAGGGGCTCGAGGCCGGCATACGCGGTGGTCGGTGGCAGGGCAGGGGGGCGGCGGGGGGAATGCCGGCCAACCGCCTCGGCGATGGCGCGGATGTGCGCCGGCGTGGTGCCGCAGCAGCCGCCCACCACGTTCAGCCAGCCCGCCGCGGCAAATTCTCCCAGCACGCGGGCCATCTCCTCGGGCGACTCGTCGTAGCCGCCGAACTCGTTGGGCAACCCGGCGTTGGGATGGCAGCTCGTCCGCGTGGTGGCCAGCTCGGAGAGCTCTTCAACGTGCGTCCGCATCAGCTCCGGCCCCAGGGCGCAGTTGATCCCCACGCTGAACAGCTCGGCGTGGCGGATCGAATACCAGAAGGCGGCCAGCGTCTGCCCGGAGAGGGTCCGCCCGCTGCGGTCGGTGATGGTCACCGAGGCCATCACCGGCAGCCGCCGGCCGCGCTCGTCGAAGAGCCGCTCGAACGCAAAGAGGCAAGCCTTGAGGTTCAGCGTGTCGAAGGTCGTCTCGGCCAGCAGGATGTCGGCGCCGGCGTCCATCAGCGCGGCGGCCTGCTCGTGATACGTCTCGACGAGCTCGTCGAAGGTCACCGCCCGGTATCCGGGGTCGTTGACGTCCGGCGAAAGCGAGGCCGTGCGGTTCGTCGGACCCAGCGAGCCCGCGACGAAGGCGGGCCGTTCCCGATCTCGCTCGCCGTGGGCACGGAACGCATCGATGGCCCCGCGGGCGCAGGCCACCGCAGCGGCGTTCACCTCGGCCACACGGTCGCCGAGTCCGTACTCGGCCAGCGAGATGCGGTTGGCGTTGAAGGTGTTCGTCGAGAGGATATCGGTCCCCGCCTCGAGGAAGTCGCGGTGGATGACCGTGATCGCCTCCGGCTGGGTGATCGACAACAGGTCGTTGCAGCCCCTCAGGTCTGCCCCATGATCGGCGAAGACCGGCCCGCGGTATTCCGCCTCCGAGAGGTCCAACTGCTGGATCATGGTCCCCATGGCGCCGTCGAGGATCACGATCCGCTGGGCGGCGAGCCGCTCGAGGTTCTCGGCCGTGGCGGGCTGGGGGAGGGCGGCGGTGACAGGCGGGGCAGGGGAGGGGGGGTGCATGCGTTGTGGGATGACCCTCAAAATAGGGGTTTCCGGGGCGGAGGACGGACTTCTCCAGCAGCAGCCGGCGGAAGACCTTCCTCGCTGTGATCGCTGGAGCTGGCTCTTCCGAACGGGGAGGCACCGCCAAAACATCTATTGTGGGGAGAGAGGCCCCGTTTCGACAAGGATACCCGGCGTCAGCCGCCCGCGCAATTATCGAGAACGGTGGCGGAAGGGGCGTGAGAAGGGCAGGGCAGGGGGGAGGGCGCGCGCGGTAGCCAGGACACCCCGTCGGCTCAGGCAAGCGGCGGGGTTGGAACGTCGGCGGTCGCCAACTTCGCTCTCCTTTCACGGAAAAGAAATGGGACAACGTGATCGTTCGCGCCATGCGTGAGACTCGTGGTCAGGCATCCCGGGTACGGCGGTGCCCCTCACACGATGCAGGCGATGCCCCGCAGACGATGTGAGTATAACCCCCCAATAAGGCGATGTCGATGGCGGCCAGGACGGCATCGAGCCGTTGCGGCAGAGCGGCCGGCAGAGGCACTTCCTAGGGAATCCCGGCGTCGCACAAGAATGCCCCCACCTGCCGCCCCCATGATTGCTTTCTTGGCAGGGGGGTACGATAATGAGGGCGTTCTCGTCGGGAAGGCCCTTTCTGGGCGGCGTAACAACAAGACCGTTTTTTCGGCCGGTTTGCCTCACGTGGGCAGCGTTGGGCCCAAGTCTCGGTGGGGAATCGGCCCGGGGGGAGCGATCCATGTGGCGTTCCGTACGTTCGCACATGCGCTGGGGCGTCGTGCTGCTCGTCTTCTGCAGTGCCTCGGCCGCGGCCGATGAGGAGGATGCGGCCAAGGAGGCAGCCGCCTCAGCGGCAGCCCCAGCGGCGCCGCCCGGAGCGCGTCCCGCTCCCGGCGGGCCGTCCCAGCCACCGGCACAGCCTTCCCACGCGCCTCCGCGGCCCGATCAGCCCCCAGCCGGCCCGGAGGAGGCTGAAGCCAAGCCGCCCAAGCCGGAGGAAAAGAAGCCCGAGGACGAGCCACCCGCCGCCCTGCAGCGGCCCACCGAACCGCCGCAGCCGCCCGATCCCGAGGAGCTCCAGGTCCGGCCCGACGCCGCGGGCCGCATCCGCTTCAACTTCAACGGTCAGCCCTGGCCGGCCGTGCTCGAGTGGCTCGCCGAAGTCTCCGAGATGAGCCTCGATTGGCAGGAGCTGCCCGGCGACTACCTCAACCTCAGCACGCAGCGGAGCTACACCGTCGAGGAGGCCCGCGACCTGATCAATCGCCACCTCCTCGCCCGCGGCTACTCGCTCGTCCGCCAGGGCGAAATCCTCTCCGTGGCGAATCTCGAAAAGCTCGATCCGGCGATGGTGCCGCGGGTCGAAGCCGCCGAGCTGGCCGAGCGCGACCTGCACGAGTTCGTCAAGGTGTCCTTTCCCCTCGACTGGCTTGTCGCCGAGCGGGCCGTCGAGGAGCTCAAGCCCATGCTCAGCCCCCACGGGCGCTTGACGGCGCTCTCGTCGACGAACCGCCTCGAGGCCATGGACGCCGTACGCAACCTCCGCGAGATCGCCCGCGTGCTTGCCGACGAGCAGTCGTCGGCCGGGCAGGAGCGGCTGGTTCGCGAGTTCCCCTTGCAGTACGTGCGGGCCGACGACGTCCGCGACCAGCTCTTCGAGCTCTTGGGTGTCGAGAAGCCGGCGTCGCCGAGCGCGCCCACGACGCCCGAGCAGATGCAGCAGCAGCAGGCGATGATGCGGGCGCAGATGGAGCAGCAGGCCCGGCAGCAGCAGGGGGGCGCCGCCCCGCCCAAGCCGAAGGAGCCCGAGGTGAGCCTCGTCGTCAGCCCCCGCCGCAACAGCATCGTCGCCAGCGCCCCGCCCGACAAGATGGCCATCATCGAACAGGCCGTCCGCATCCTGGACGTGCCGGTGGGACGGGGGGAGTCGCTCTTGGCCTCGATGAGCCGCATGCAGATCTACCGGCTGGCGGCCATCGATCCGGAGCCGCTGGTGAAGACGCTCGAGGAGATCGGCGGGCTCGACCCCACGACCCGCCTGGAGGTCGACAAGCGGAACCGCGCCATCATCGCCCACGCCACCCTGGCCGACCACGTCACCATCCGCGCCGTGGTGGAGAAGCTCGACGGCAGCGGCCGGCGCTTCGAGGTCATCCCCCTGCGCCGTCTGGCCGCCGACTACGTCGCCGGGACCATCCGCTTCATGATGGGAAGCGACCCCGAAGAAACCCAACCACAGCGGCGGACCGGCTACTACGCCTACAGCCCCTTCGCCGCGATGCAATCGCAGACCGAGGAGGCTTCCGCCGACCGCTTCCGCGTCGACGCCGACGTAGAGAACAACCGCCTCCTCCTCTGGGCCAACGAAATCGAGCTGGGCGAGGTGCGGAACCTGCTCGTCAAGCTGGGCGAGATTCCGCCGGAAGGGGGCCGGCGCGACACGGTGCGGATGCTCGACCTGCCTCCCGGAGCGGAGTCGGACCGCCTCATCGAGCGGCTCCGCAGCGCCTGGCCGGGCATCGCGCCCAACGAGCTGCACGTGGAAGAGCGCGACGAGCCGCCGCCCGGTGAGGAGGCCGCGGGGCGACAGCCGGACGCGTCGCCCATCCCCGACCGGCCGCCCGCCGGCGAAAGGACCACGGAGCGCGCCGGCGCGCGCGGCTCGACGGCGGTGAGCCTGGCGGTCCTCGGCCAATCGCCGGCCGGCGACGAAGAGCCGGCCGCCGGCGATCCGGAGCCTTCCAGCACGGCCGAGGGCAGGGCAGGGGAGGGGAGGGCGGACGAACCGGCCGAGCTGCCGCCCGGCTGGCCCGGGTCACCGCGAGAGGAGGAGGAAGAGCCGCCCGCTCCGGTCCGCATCCTTCGCGGCGCCGACGGCCGCTACGTAATCGCCTCCGACGACACGCGGGCCCTCGACCTCATCGAGGACCTCTTGGACGAGCTGGCCCCCCCGCGGAGCGATTACCACATCTTCCGCCTCAAATACGCCTGGGCCTTCGGCGTGGCGCAGACGCTCCGCGACGTCTTCAAAGAGGAGGAGGAACAGCCGCGTTCCTCGCGGTACAGCCCCTTCTACTACTATGATTATCCGCCCCAGGCGACCTCCCGTCCCTCGGGGCGGCTCTCGCAGCGGCGGCCGCTGCGGATCATCTCCGACAGCGAGACGAACTCGATCCTCGTCCAGGGGGCCGACGCCCGCCAGCTCGCCAAGGTCACCGAGCTGATCGAGTTCTACGACCAGCCGGCCCCCACCGACGCCCAGAGCGTCCGCCGCACGGAGATCGTCTACCTCGAGCACGCCCAGGCTTCGCGGATCGCCGAGACGCTCAAGGAGGTGTACCGCGACCTTCTGAGCATCCACGATCCCGCCCGGGCCATGCAGCCGGACCAGCAGCCCCGCGCGGAGCGGAGTTACACGTACATCCTCGACGGCGGCACGGGCGACGCGAACGAGGAGCGGGCGCCGACCTTCAAGGGGCTCCTCTCCATCGGCGTGGACGAGCTCTCCAACAGCCTCGTCCTCTCGGCGCCGGCCTTCCTGATGGAGGACCTCCGGCGGATCGTCGGCGATCTCGACGAGGCGGCCCGTCCCACGGCCGACACGGTGCAGGTCTTTCAGCTCGGCCGCGGTTCCCGCTCGCGCGAGGTCCAGGATGCCCTCATCAAGGTCCTCTCCCAGCCCGCCACGGGCCGCCAGCGCCCCACCGCTGAGCCCACCACCCGGCCACCCCAGCCCAACGGCCCCCCGCCCGCCGCCGTCCCCGGTGGGTGAAGGGGGAAGGGGGAAAAGTGAAGAGTGAAGGGTGAAGAGGGAAGGGG
>SLBP01000035.1:0-7963 GCA_007126245.1 Planctomycetales bacterium | reverse complement strand
CCCTCACCCCGGCCCTCTCCCAGAGGGAGAGGGAGAAGGGCGGATCGGCGTCCCAGGGTCGGGACGGCCGGAGCGTGGGCAATGGTGCGGGCGAGCGGCAAGTCGCGGCGGAGAGAACGTGGCGCCCGAGGCGCTCCGCGATGAACACGGTCAGCAGCGCCACGAGATGAACCACGTCGCACAGGCTCGGCCCCAACGGGGCCACACTCGACCCTACCAGGCTGAAGGCCGGGGGAAAGGGAGGAAGTCCGGTTCCCCAGGCCTTCGACCTGGGCTGTCGAGTCCCGGCCCTTCAGGCCGGCCTGGTCCGTGGTTCGTTGTCAGTGGTCAACCGAACCAACTCCCCCGGCGTCGCATATGCCTTCACGCAAGAGTAGAGACTCCCGAACCCGTTAGTATTCCCGTCCGGCGCTTGCCAAACGCTGCGCAGGAAACGAAGATAGGACCATGCCGCACGGCCGGTCCTATCGTTCGTCTCCGGGCGACATGCCCCTTCTGAAGCGGGGGTTTGCACGAAGAGATCGTGGGAAGGACGAGCCTGGCAATCGGCGAGCGGCGGTCATCGTCTTCCTCACGGGCGGAAAGGAGTGTCTGCGATGCGTCTGCCATCGATCACCCGGCGGAGTTTTCTCGGTGCCGCCTCGGCGGCCGTAACCGTTCCGTACGTCGTGCCGGCGTCGGCCTTGGGCCTGGGCGGTGCCACGGCGGCCAACGAGCGGATCACGATGGGGCTCGTCGGCTGCGGGCCGCACGGGGCGGGGTGGAACCTCGACCAGGTGTTCCGCTGCGACGACGTCCAGGTGGTGGCCGTCTGCGACGTGGACCGCGGCCGCCTGGAGGCGGCCCGGCACAAGGTCGACGACCACTATGGCCGCCTTGTCGGCGGCGACTACCGCGGCTGCTTCGCCACCGGCGACTTCCGCGAGCTGGTCCGCCGCGAGGACGTCGATACGGTGTGCAACGCCACCCCCGATCACTGGCACGTCCTCCCCTCGCTGATGGCGGCTCGGCTCAATAAGGACGTCATCTGCGAGAAGCCGCTGACCCTTTTCGTCGAGGAGGGCCGCGTGCTCTGCGAGGAGGTCCGGCAGCGGGAACTGATTTCGCAGACGGCGTCGGAGAACCGCTCCATCGAGAGCTACATCGATCTCTGCGAGCGGGTGCGCAACGGGCGGATCGGCAAGCTGACGCACATCGAGGTCACGCTCCCCGCCGGCAACGAGGAGCGCGGCGAACACTTCAGCCAGCGCGACGAGGTGCCGGTCCCCGAGGGATTCGATTACGCCACGTGGCTGGGCCAGGCGCCGTGGGCCCCCTACGTGCCCGCGCGGTGCCACGGGAGCTTCCGCTGGATCCTCGACTATTCCGGTGGCCGGCTCACCGATTGGGGCGCCCACATGATCGATCTGGCCCAGTGGGGAAACGGCACCGACCACACCGGCCCGGTCGAGGTCGAGGGCCACGGCGAGTGGCCCCCCCGCGACGCCCTGTTCAATACGGCGCCCCATTTCGATCTCCTCTACCACTACGCCGACGGGGTGACGATGCGGGTCTCGAGCAGCGCGCCGGGCATCCGCTTCGAGGGGACCGACGGCTGGATCGCCAGCCGCGGCTGGCGAGGGGCCCTGGACGCCAGCGATCCGTCGATCGTCGAGGAGCCGATCGGCTCCGACGAGATCCGCCTCTACCGGCCCAGCGAGGTGGTTCCCCGCCACGTGGGCAGCCACGGCGGCGAGCACCGCAACTTCGCCGACTGCGTGAAGAGCCGCCAGGAGTGCTACGCCCCCTTCGAGATCGGCCACCGCACGATCACCATCGCCCACATCGGCAACATCGCCATGCTCCTGGGCCGCAAGCTCCGCTGGGACCCCGCCGCGGAGCGCTTTCTCGACGACGACGAGGCCAACGCCATGCTCACCCGCAAGCAGCGCGACCCGTGGACGCTGGCCCAAGTCGATTCCTGGCTTTGAGCGGCGGTCGGCAAGTATGGAGCGTCGAGCGCGTTCGGATTCGCGAGTATCGGCCGGTTGAGCCGGACGAACCAGAAGACGCCGTGTGAATTGGGGACGGCTTGCCGGGACGTCCCTCTCCCTGCTCGGGGGGGTGGGCATCGGGTCCAGGGTCGACGGCGGGCATCGGGTGTTGCCCGAAGGCAACCGGCCGGCAGCAGGACGATCCGGCCGGCCGAGGGGTGGGAAGACCGCGAACTCTTTGCTGACAGCCATGTTGCGTCAACGCATCCGGGCGGCTGCGATCCCCGGTACTCGCCGGCACCGGACTTGCTTTTCCATCGTACGGTCCTGAGCTGGGGTTTGGACCCCAGCGGCCTGCCGTCTCCTCCACCACTTCGTGTGCCAGGGCTTCGAAGGGGCTGCTCCTTCCCACCCAGGGCACACTGCGCCATTCGGCAGCTGGACTTGACGGACTCCCGGGAGTACAGGGACTCGCCGTATGCACGCGTACAACCTCGTCCAGCTCGCCGCCCTGGCCGCCGCCCACGGCTCCTTGCTCGTCCGCGGCGCCGAGCGCCTCTCGGCGGCCGGCGTGGAACAATACTGGGCGGCCTCGAAGTGCCGCCTCGACCGCTGGAGCCGCACGCTCAAACGGTACTCGCAGATCGCCGCCGGGGCCTCGGTCCCATGGCGCAGGGCCCAGTGGCCGCTGACCCGCGGCCTGCTCGAGGAGGTCCTCACCGGCGAGATGCTCACCCGCGTCTGGGCGGCCGTGCTCACCTCCTTCGACCGGGCCCATGGCAGCGACGAGGCCGAGCCCATTGCCCGCAGCGTCCTCATCGGCCACCTCGAGGCCCGCCACCGCGTCCTCACGCTCCTGGTCCGCGGCCCGGGGATCGAGACGGAACAGGCCGTGCAGTTGAACCACCTCCGCCGCCGCGCCGAGCGGTGGACCGATCTTTTCGTCGGTCAGCTCGGCATTGTGGGCGACCTCGGCGAGTTCGCCTTCGACCCGCAGCGCGCCGCCGACTTCGCCGGCGACTCCTCGGGCCGCTCCCGGTCCGGGGAGCGCGCCAAGTGGCCGGTGCTCCTGGCCTCGCTGCGCGGCGCCTTCCGCCAGGCCCTCTCGCCGGTGGCGATCAACCCCGACCTCAACGAGCAGATTGCCGCCGCCATCCTCGCCTGCTTCCCTCCCGAGCTGTTCGACTCCACGGGGGTGATGAAGTCGCTGTGGATGGTCCGGCTGAACCACCTCGCCGACGACACCCAGGGGCTCCTCGGCGAGCTGCTCGCCGCCGAACCTCCCTCGCGTTCCCTGCGGCACACCCGCCGCTTCGGCGTCTGACAGCGGCGGTTGGTTACGCCGTCAGCCGGGGCGGACGAGACCGGCGCCCACGTCGAGATCGAGCGGCTCCACCAGACCGGCCTCGAGCCGCTCGACGGCGATGGCTCCCATGACGGCGTTGTCGGTACACAGCCGGAAGGGCGCGATGAAGAGGCGAAATCCCCGTTCGGCGGCGGTCTCTTCGAGGCGGGCGCGGAGGCGGGCGTTGGCCGCCACGCCGCCGCCCACGCAGAGAGTCGCCAGTCCGGTGGCCGCGAGGGCATGGAGCGACTTCCCCACCAGGCAATCGACGACCGCTTCCTGAAAGGAGGCGGCCAGGTCGGACTTCTGGCGAGCGTCGAGCTGGACCGTGGAGGGATGGGGGCGGCCGGGGCCGGCAATCGCGTAGCGGACGGCCGTCTTCAGGCCGCTGAAGCTGAACTGGAGCCGCCCCGGGTCATTGAGAAAGGAGCGGGGGAAGCGGTGGGCGGCCGGGTCGCCCGCCTCGGCCGCCTTCTGGATCGAGGGTCCGCCCGGATAGGGGAGGCCGAGCATGACGGCCACCTTATCGAAGACCTCGCCGGCGGCGTCGTCGATGGTTCCCCCGAGCAGCTCGAAATCGAGCGGCCCCCGGCAGCGATAGAGGCTGGTGTGGCCGCCGCTGACGATCAGGCCCACGCAGGGGAAGACCTCTTCGCCGAAGGCCATCCGGCAGGCGTAGATGTGGGCCTGGAGGTGATCCACGGCCACCAGGGGCTTATCGAGGGCCACGCACAGGGTCTTGGCCGTGACGAGGCCCACGAGCAGGGAGCCGGCGAGCCCGGGTTTCGTGGCCACGGCCACGGCGTCCAGCTCGCGGGGCGCCACGCCGGCGCGGCGGAGGGTCTCGTCGATCACCGGGAGGAGCCGCTCCACGTGGGCCCGCGAGGCGATCTCGGGGACCACGCCGCCGAAACGGCGGTGCAGGTCGTCTTGCGAGGCGACCACCGAGGCCAGGACCTCGAGGCGGTCGGTGACCACCGCGGCGGCCGTTTCGTCGCACGTCGTCTCGATGGTGAGGAGCTTCATTCGGCGAGGCGTTCCACGAGATGGTCGCGGGCGAGGCGGAGCTGGGCGTCGATCTCGACGATCGGCAGCTCGGCGGCATCGGCGTCGTCGGCCGTCTCGGGCGGGTCCTCTTCGGCGCGCGGTAGGTCGGCTGCGGTCGATGCGTCCTCCTCCAGGGCGTCCGGAACCGGATCGCCGGGTGCGTCGCCCTCCCGGGGATCGTGGTCGTCCTCTGCCGGATCGGACTCGCGCGGCTCCGCCGACGGCTCCGCGCCGTCCACTTCTTCGGCAAGGGCAGGAGGGGGGCGGACGACGTCGCGCTCGCGGCGCTGGCGGACGAGCGTGACCAGCTCCCGTTCGCTGAGCCGCAGGGCGAGCCCTTCGTCGGGGACGACGCCCCAGGGGCGGTCCTCCCCGTCGCCGGGAAAGCGGTGGATGTTCTCGCCGCTGGGACGGCGGTACGAGGCGGTCGTCAGCTTCAGGGCGCTGCGGCCCTCTTCCATCTCGATGACGTTCTGCACGCTCCCCTTCCCCCACGTCCGCTCGCCGACGACTGCGGCACGGCCGTGGTCCTGGAGGGCCGCAGCCACGATTTCGCTGGCGCTGGCGCTGAAACGGTTGACGAGGACGACCAGGGGAAAATCGTCCAGCGTGCCGGATGCCGTAGCCTCCCAGCTCCGCTCCTGGACGTTGCGCCCGCTGGTCGAGACGATGGCGCCCTCGCGGAGGAAGAGGTCCGTCACTTCGATGGCTGCACTCAAGAGGCCCCCGGGATTGAAGCGGAGGTCGAGGATCAGGCCCTGCAATCCCTCGCGCTTGAGTCCGGCCAGGGCGGCGCGGAGCTCGCGGGGGGTATCGCGGCTGAACGCCGAGAGGCGGACATAGCCGATGCCCGCCTCGCGATCGAGGAAGTAGTCCCAGGAGTCGTCGTCCCGGCGGCGGTCGCCGAGGACGGTCTCCACGTGGACCACCTCGCGTTCGATGGTGTACTCCTGCGGCTCGCGCTGGCCGGCATGGACGACCGTGAGGGTGATGCTCGTGCCCGGCGGCCCCTTGAGGCGCTCGACCGCCTGATCGAGCGCCAGCCCCTCGGCCGATTCCCCGTTGATGTGGGTGATGCGGTCGCCGGCCAGCAGCCCGGCGCGGTAGGCCGGCGTTCCCACCAGGGGGCTCAGGACCCGGAGCTGCCCGTTCTCCATGGTGATCTGGATGCCGATGCCGCCGAATTCTGATTCGACGGCGGTGCGGAAGCGGTCGATCTCACCGGGGGGGATGTAGTTCGAGTAGGGGTCGAGCTTCTCGATAATCCCCTGGATGGCGGCCTCGATCAGCTCGCGGCGCGAAAGGTCGGTTACGTAGTTCCGCTCGATCTGGTCGATCGTGTCGACGAGCAGCCGCTGAAGCTCATAGTCTTCCTCGTACTCGTGCCGGACGGCGACGTCGGCCGGCGCCGACGTGCCAGCCGCAATGCACGCGAGGAGCCAGAAGAATCCCGCCGTCCAGGATGCCTGCCGGAACTTCCAACTCGGATAACCGGTCATCCGTAATCTCCTTACCGGTTCCCGCGGATTTCAACCCCGCCGCGGCCGAGTTCGCACGCGTGCGGTCCGAGCGGGGAGACGAAAAGGGAGCGCCCCGATGCCGCTCCAGGTCGTGGCGGGCGATTCGCATCGCCTCGAGTATCGCGGCTGCAACCGCCTCGAAGCCTCGTTCGCCCAGCCGAAGGGCGACGGTTCACCCCTATGCTCGAAAGCAAACCCGCTTCGAGCATGGTTTTCGATCGACCTTCTTCAGCCAGAGGGTGCTCACCACCTACGTATGCAGTATGGCCCCCAAATACCATGTCGGCCACCCCCATTGCTAGGGAGGTGAGGACGGGTTCACTGGTTTGGCGTGGGCGGCGAACTCGCTTCGGGGGTTCGTCCGCGGCCGTCGTCCTCGACCACCTCGACACGGCTCTGGATGCGTCCGCGGGCCAGGCGGGTGGCGATGCGGTCGCCGACGGCGAGGTCGGCGGCCGCGCGGACGAGGCGGCCGTCGTCGAGCCGCTCGGTGATGCTATAACCGCGGCCCAGGACGGCGAGGGGACTGAGCGATTCCAGGCGGGCGGCCAGCGACGCGGTGTGGCGGTGGGCCGAGTGCAACCGCCGCCGAGCGCCGCAGTCGCTGCGGAGGGAGAGCTCGTCGAGACGGCGTGCCAGGTCGGCGAGGCGGCGATAGGGGCGGCGGAAGACGCCGTGGGCCGCCAGCCGGTCGAGCTGGCCGCGGGCCAGCGCCGCCCGGCGGTGCAAGGCCGCCGCCAGGCGCCGCTGCTGGTGCCGGAGCCCGGCGAGAAACTCTTCGGCTGCGGGAGCGATCCGCTCGGCCGCCTCGCTGGGTGTGGCCGCGCGGACGTCGGCGGCCAGGTCGGCCAGCGTCACGTCGATCTCGTGCCCCACCGCTGAGACCACCGGGACCCGCGAGGCGGCGATCGCCCGCACCACCCGTTCCTCGTTGAAGGCCCAGAGGTCTTCGAGGCTGCCGCCGCCGCGCGTGACCACGAGGCAATCGACCGGCCGGGCCAGGCGGTCGACCAGCTCGATGCCACCGGCGATCTCTTCAGCGGCCCCCTCGCCCTGGACGCGGGCGGGGACGATCAGTACGTCGGTCCCTTGCCAGCGGCGGCCGAGCACGGTGAGGAAGTCGCGGATGGCCGCTCCCGTGGGGCTGGTGACCACGGCGACGCGCTGCACAAAGCGGGGCAGCGGCCGCTTCCGCGCCGCATCGAAGAGGCCCTCGCAACCCAGCTTTTCGCGAAGCTGCCGGAGCGCCAGCTCGAGGGCCCCGAGGCCGCGGGGCTGGATCTCCTCGACGATGAGCTGGTAGCTGCCCCGCGGCGCGTAGACCTCGACCCGCCCCCGGCAGACGACCTCCAGGCCGTCGACGAGGTCGAACCGCACCCGCGCCGCCGTTCCCCGCCAGATCACCGCGCGGAGCTGGGCCCGATCGTCCTTGAGCGTGAGGTAGCAGTGGCCGGAGCGGGGGCGAGCGAAATCGCCGATCTCGCCGCCCACCCAGACGTCGAAGAACGTCTGCTCGAGGACGTCCTTGATCTGGGCGGTCAGCTCGGATACCCCAAGGACCTCGGGGGCTTCGGCCGATGGCCTTGTACGGCTCACTCGTCCTCCTCCTCGGCCAGCAGCGACTCGACCCGGCCCCCTTCGACCCGTTCCCCGTCGAAGTACACCCTGCCGCCACGATCGACCCAGGCTGGAGCGGCGTCGCCCAAGAGGTCGCTGTTGGTCACGTACGTTTCCGAGAGGGGGAGGGTGAGGAGCTGGGCCTCGGCGTTGTCGTCCAACAGGCAGGCATCGAGGCGGAGCAGCGAGGCCGCGCCCACCGCCACGCCGCTGCGGCCGTTTCTCCGGGAAGTGACCCCCACCAGCCGCACGGGCTGCGCGGAGTTGTGGGCGCTGACGCCGTCGAGCTGAAAACCCTGCACCACGAGGTCGAAGATGGCGACGTGGGCCACGTGCCAGAGCGTAATGCCCACCGTCTCCTCGGCATAGCGGAGATCGTAGTCGTAGGGGAGCCGGCCCGGCTCGGCGGCGAAGTAGATGTAGCCGCCGTGCAGGCACCAGGAGAGGGCATCGAGGGGGGG
>SLBP01000142.1:0-24358 GCA_007126245.1 Planctomycetales bacterium | reverse complement strand
GAGCCGTGATGCGTGATGCGTGGGGGGTGAACCGGCGCGCGTCCGGTTGGCTGCCTCGGTTTCCTGCCCTCCGCCCCCGGCTTTCGATCGTCCCCGCTTCCCACCTTTTGCCCCAGCGCCATTCTGCTGCCACGCGCAAGCATGCGCCACCAGGTCCTCGGGCGTGCCCGCGGCGACCAGGTGGCCGCCTCCCTCGCCTGCTTCCGGGCCCAAGTCGATGACCCAGTCGGCGGTCTTGATGACGTCGAGGTTGTGCTCGATGACCACCACGGTGTTCCCCAGGTCCACGAGGCGGCCGAGGACCTCCAAGAGGCGGGCCAGGTCGTCGAAGTGCAGGCCGGTGGTGGGCTCGTCGAGCAGGTAGAGCGTCCGTCCCGTGTCGGGGCGGGCCAGCTCGGCGGCCAGCTTGACCCGCTGCGCCTCGCCGCCGGAGAGCGTGGGGGCGGGCTGGCCCAGGGCCACGTAGTCGAGTCCCACGTCGCAGAGCGTCTTCAAAACCCGGCGGATGGGCGGAATGTTTTCGAAGAGGGCCAGCGCCTCGCCGCACGATAGTTCCAAGACGTCGGCGATGGAGCGGCCGTGGAAGGTCACGGCCAGCGTCTCCGCGTTGTAGCGGCGGCCGCGGCAGGCCTCGCACTCGACCCAGACGTCGGGGAGGAAGTGCATCTCGATCTTGATCTGCCCCATCCCCTCGCACTTCTCGCAGCGGCCGCCGGGGACGTTGAAGCTGAAGCGGCGGCCGGTGTAGCCGCGGAGCTTGGCGTCGGGGAGCTGGGCGAAGAGTTGGCGGATGAGCTCGAAGACGCCGGTGAAGGTGGCGGGGTTCGAGCTGGGCGTCTGCCCGAGCGGCTGCTGGTCGACGCGGATCACCTTGTTGACGTGCTCCAGCCCCCGGATGCCGCCGTGGGCGCCGGGCATGGCGTTCGCCCGGTGGAGCGTGCGGGCCAGCGCCGGGTAGAGGATCTCCTCGATGAGCGAGCTCTTGCCGCTGCCGCTCGGTCCGGTGACGGCGATCAGCGTGCCCAGGGGGAGGCGGACGTCGATCCCCTTGAGGTTATGCTGGCGGGCGCCGAGGACCTCGAGCCAGCCGCCGGGCGGCTCGGGCGCAGAGTGCCCCGCCGTCATGCGGCGGTCGGCGGGGATGGGGATCGCCTTTTTCCCCGATAGGTACGGACCGGTGACCGAGGCGCGGCGGCGGCCCACCTGGGCCGGGGTGCCGCGGGCGACGATCTGGCCGCCGTGCCGCCCGGCGGCGGGGCCGAAGTCGAGGAGCTGGTCGGCGCCGGAGACGACCTCGCGGTCGTGCTCGACGACGAGGAGCGTGTTCCCCAGGTCGCGGAGCTTGCGCAGCGCGGCGATGAGGCGGTGGTTGTCGCGGGGGTGGAGGCCGATGGTGGGTTCGTCGAGGATGTAGAGCACGCCGCAGAGCCCGCTGCCGAGCTGCGCGGCGAGCCGGATCCGCTGCATCTCGCCGCCGGAGAGGCTCGGGGCGGTGCGCCCCAGAGTCAGGTAGTCGAGCCCCACGTCGACGAGGAACGAGAGGCGGCCGACCGCCTCGTGGAGCAGCTCGCCGGCGATCTTGTGTTCCCGCTCCGAGGGCTGCCAGGCGCGGAACTCCTCGAGCAGCCGCCCCAGCGGGGTGCGGCAGACCTCGTCGAGCGTCCGGCCGCGGAGCCGTACGGCGGCGGCGTCGTCGCGGAGACGGCTACCGGCGCACACGGTGCATTCCACCTCGCTCACCAGATGCTCGAGGCGGGCGCGGAGCGCCGGCGCCAGGCGAGCCGCCTCGTCGAGCGCCGGATAGAGCCCCTTGAACTGGAAGCGGAGCGCGGGCTGCTCCCGCCGCGAATCCTGCTCGGGCAGGTGGACGTCGAACCACCGCTCGCCCGTGCCGTGCAGCAGCAGGCGGCGGTGGCGGGCGCCCAGTTCGTCGTAGGGGGCGTCGATGGGCAGCCCCGCGCCGCGAGCCAGGGCCTCGAGCATGGCGCGGGAGAGGGCGTTGTCCAGCTCGGGCCAAAGCGCCAGGGCCCCTTCGGCGAGCGAACGCTTCGCGTCGGTCAGCAGGGCCGCGGGGTTGGCCCCCGTCTGCACGCCCAACCCCTCGCAGGCCGGACACCAGCCCAGCGAGCTGTTGAAGGAGAAGTGGTGCGGGGAGAGGTGCTCGAAGCTCCGCCCGCACGACTGGCAGGCGAAGTGCTGGCTGTGGACCTCGACGGGCCACTCGCGCTCCGGCACGTCGTCGCGCGGCGTCACGGCGTGGAGCACGCCGCGGCCCAGCGAGAGGGCGCTCTCGACGCCCTCGGCGATCCGCGAGCGGGCCGCGCCGCGGACGGCAACCCGGTCGACGACCACCTCGACGGTGTGCTTGCGGCGGCGGTCGATCTTCGGGGGGTCGTCGAGCGGGAAGGTCTCGCCGTCGACCCGCACGCGGGAATACCCCTCGCGGCGGAGCTCGTCCCAGAGCGTGTCGTACCGGCGGCCCACCTCGACCTCGAGGGGCGCCGCCAGGTAGAGGCGGGTCCCTTCGGGGAGGCCCATGATCTTGGCGATCACCTCGTCGGCCGATTGGGTGCCGACGGGGACGTCGCAAGCCGGGCAATAGGAACGGCCGAGGCGGGCGAAGAGGATGCGGAGGTAGTCGTAGATTTCGGTCACCGTGCCCACGGTGCTGCGCGGGGTGTGGCCGAGGTGCTTCTGCTCGATGGAGATGGCCGGGGAGAGCCCCTCGACGTGCTCGAGCCGCGGCTTGGGCATCTGGCCGACGAACTGGCGGGCGTAGGCGGAGAGACTCTCGACGTACCGCCGCTGCCCCTCGGCGTAGACGGTGTCCATGGCCAGCGAGGTCTTCCCCGAGCCGCTGGGGCCGCAGCAGACGGTGAACTGCTCGCGGGGGATCTCGACGTCGACGTTCTTGAGGTTGTGCTCCTGGGCGCCGCGGATGCGAATGGCGGTGAGCGGTTCCTGGCGACGGGTGGCCTTTGTCTTGCGGCGTGGGGCGGCCCGCCGGGCTGCCCCCCCTCGGGCGGCGGCCAGCACCGGCTTCAGCGCCCGCCCCGTGTGCGAGGTGCGGCAGCGGACGACCTCCTCGGGCGTGCCCGCCGCCACGATCCACCCGCCCTCCTCGCCCCCTTCGGGCCCCAGGTCGATGATCCAGTCGGCCGTCTTCACGACCTCGAGGTTGTGCTCGACGACGAGGACCGTGTTCCCCGCCTCGGCGAAGTCGTGGAGGACCTTCAGCAGCAGCTCGATGTCGGCGAAGTGGAGCCCGGTGGTGGGCTCGTCGAGCAGGTAGAGGGTTTTGCCGGTGGAGCGCTTCACGAGCTCGCGGGCCAGCTTGATCCGCTGCGCCTCGCCGCCGGAGAGGGTGGGCGAGGGCTGGCCGAGCTTGAGGTAGTCGAGCCCCACGTCGTGGAGCGTCTGCAGGCGGTCGCGGATGCGGGGGATGTTCTCGAAGTGGACCAGCGCCTCCTGGACGTCCATCTCGAGGACGTCGGCGATCGACTTCCCCTTGAAGCGGACCTGGAGGGTCTCGTGGTTGAACCGCTTTCCCTCGCAGACCGGGCAGGTGACCCAGATATCGGCGAGGAAGTCCATCTCGAGGCGGTTCGAGCCGTTCCCCTCGCAGGCCTCGCAGCGCCCGCCGGCGACGTTGAAGCTGAAACGGCCCGGTTGGTAGCCGCGGGTCTTGGCGTCGCCGAGCTGGGTGAAGAGGCGGCGGATCTCGTCGAAGAGCTTGATGTACGTCGCCGGGTTGCTCCGCGGCGTGCGGCCGATGGGCGACTGGTCGATGGCGATCATCTTGTCGAGGTGCTCGAGTCCCTCGATGCCCTCGTGGAGGCCGGGGTTGCCGAGGCCGCCGTTGAGGTCGCGGCGGAGGGCCTCGTCGAGGATGTCGCCCACCAGGGAGCTCTTCCCCGAGCCGGAGACGCCGGTGACGCAGACGAAGCTCGCCAGGGGGATCTCGACGTCGATCCCCTTGAGGTTGTTGTGGTGCGCTCCGCGGATCGTCAGCCGCGCCCCGTTGCCCGGCCGCCGTACGGTGGGGACGGCGATCCGCCGCTCGCCCGCCAGGTACTGCCCGGTGAGGCTCGCCGGCGCGCGCATCACCGCCGCCGCCGGCCCGGCGGCCACCACCTCCCCACCGCGAACGCCCGGCCCGGGGCCGAAATCGACGATGTGGTCGGCGGCCCGCATCGTATCTTCGTCGTGCTCGACGACGAGCACTGTGTTCCCCTGGTCGCGGAGGCGGGCCAGGGTGGCCAGGAGGCGGTCGTTGTCGCGCGGGTGCAGGCCGATCGAGGGCTCGTCGAGGATGTACAGAACGCCCACCAGTCCGCAGCCGATCTGCCCGGCCAGGCGGATCCGCTGCATCTCGCCGCCGGAGAGGGTCGGGGCGGTGCGGTCCAGCGCCAGGTAGTCGAGCCCCACGTCGGCCAGGAAGCCCAGCCGCCCGCGGATCTCCTTGAGGGCCTCGGCGGCGATGGCCGCCTGCGTGGGCGTAAGATCCACTTCGGCGAAGAACTCGGCCGCCTCGGTGACCGGCAGGGCGCACACTTCCGGGAGCGACCGCTGGGGGGAATCGGCGAAGCGGGGCGCGGCCGACGCCAGCCGCACGGCGCGGGCCTGGGGGTTGAGCCGCTCTCCGCGGCAGGACGCGCAGCCGAGGATGCGCATGTACTTCTCGAGCTGCCGCCGCTGGGGACGGCTCTTCGAGTTGCGGTACTGATCGAGGAGCTTGGGGATGATGCCCTCGTAGTTGCCGCCCCATTTGTACCCGGAGGGACCGCTCCGCCAGGTGAAGGTGACGTGCGCCTCGCCCGTGCCGTAGAGGAGCTGGTGGCGGATCGTCTCGTCGAGCTCCTCCCACGCCGTCTCGAGCACGGTCCCCGGCTCCAGGCCCATCGTCCGTTCCAGGGTCTCCGCCGCGCCGGCATAGATGCTCCGCTTCCAGCGGCCCATCTCCCGCCAGGTTCCCAGCAGCTCGATGGCCCCTTGCTGGAACGACTTCGCCGGATTCGGGATGAGCAGGTCGGGGTCGAAGCTGTAGATCTCGCCCAGGCCGTGGCACTCCGCGCACATCCCCTGGGGGCTGTTGAAGCTGAAGAGCTGGGGGCTCGGCGGCTCGAAGCTGACCTGGCAGTGGGTGCAGGCGTAGTGAGCCGAAAGGGGCAGGTCGGTGGTCAGGGACTGCTGCTCCGCACCGGCTGCCCTGCGGCGGGCGGCGGGTTGGTCCGAGGCGGCTGCCTCGCCATCGGCCGGGGCGACGATCAGCGAGCCTTCTCCCAACTTCAAGGCCAGCTCGACCGCCTCGGCCAGCCGCGGGCGGACGGCCGGTCCCATCACCAGCCGGTCGACGACCAGGTCGATGTCGTGCCGCATCTGGCGGTCGAGCCGCAGATCGTCGCGGAGCCGCGCCACCTGGCCGTCCACGCGGGCCCGCACGAAACCCTGCTTGGCGAGGTCCTCGAACAGGTCGCGGTATTCCCCCTTTTGCCGCCGCACGAGGGGGGCCAGGACCAGAAAGGGGGTGCCGGCGGGCAACTCGAGGATCCGCTGCAGGATCTCCTCGCGGGACTGGGCCGTGATCGGACGGTGGCACTGCGGGCAGTGACCGGTTCCCACGCGGGCGAAAAGTACCCGCAGGTAATCGTAGATCTCGGTGATCGTCCCCACCGTAGAGCGGGGGCTCTGACCCGTGGTCTTCTGGGCGATGGAGATCGACGGGCTCAGGCCCGAGATGTGGTCGACCTCCGGCTTCGGCATCTGGCCGAGGAACTGGCGGGCGAAGCTCGAGAGGCTCTCCACGTAGCGCCGCTGCCCCTCGGCATACAAGGTATCGAAGGCCAGCGAGCTCTTGCCCGAGCCGGATACCCCCGTGAAGCAAATCAACTGGTTCCGCGGAAGGGCGAGGTCGATCCCGCGGAGATTATGCTCGCGGGCACCCTGAACGACGATATCGGATGCGGCCATGCGCGGCGAGGCTGGCGACGAGGGGAGCAGGGGGCGAGGGGACACAACAAACCGCGCATTCTACGCCACCGCGATCGAACACGACAAGGCGGCAAATCCTAACCTTTACTTGGTGTGCCGTTTCGGGGAGAATAACCGGTAGGGGGATTCGGGGGGGCGCGATGGAAACGGGCAAAGCGCCCCGCATCGCCACGTGTCGCAACTTGCCCCGAATGCTGCCCCTGGCGGCGTGTCGGCTCTTGCCGCTCGAGGAAAAGGAGACGTTCCCATGAATTACAGGGTGTTGCGTTATCCACTCGTTTGGGTGGCTGTGGGTTTGCTCGTGGGTCTGGTTCTCGGTGGCGCTTGGCCGCAGACCCCCCTCCATGCCGTGGCCACCGACCGCGCCGATACCTTCGCCATCGCCACCGGGGCGGTCGACGAAGACATGGAGGCCATCTTCTTCCTCGACTTCCTCACCGGCCAGTTGCGGGCCGCCGTGCTCGGGTATCAGTCGGGGCAGTTCATGGCCTTCTACGAGCACAACGTGCTCGACGACTTGGCTGTCGAGCCTGACAGGACTCCCCGCTTCCTCATGGTCACCGGCCATGCCAATCTCCAGCGGGGCGCCGCGCGGCTGCGGCCCAGCCGCTCCGTCCTCTATATCGCCGAGGTGAACTCCGGCCGGGTGGCTGCCTACGCCATCCCCTGGGACCCCACGGCCCACCGGGCAGGTCAGACTTTCCGGGGAGGCTTCATCCCCCTCGACGCCACCCAGTTCCGCACCGCGCCCGTTCGCCCCAGCACGGAGTAGCGCGGTCACCCAGCGCGTACGCGCCCGAGTCGTGCGGCGGGGCAACGTTCCTGCACCGCTGAATCGAAGAGGTGCCCATTCAGGAAAGACCAAGGCGACGGAGGGGACCAAGAGTTCGAGAAGTACATTCCGTGACCGACCGCTACTACGCCGCCGCCTGCCAAATCGACCTGCCCAATCCGGTCCACCGCGGAGAGATCGCCCCGCGGGTCGAGCGGATGCTCGAGATGATCGACCACGCCGTGGTGGGCTACGCACCCTTCTTCGACGTCCGCCTGGTCGTCTTCCCCGAGTTTGCCCACGCTGCCCCGATTTACCCCGCGGTCGACGAGTTGCTCGACAAGCTGGCGGTCCCCATCCCCAACGAGCACACCGACCGCTACCATGCCCACGCCCGCCTCCGCAAGGTCTACATCCAGACGGGCACGTTCCTCGAGCACGATGCCCGCTGGCCGGGCCGGGTCTTCAACACCACCTGCCTGATCGGCCCCGAGGGGATCCTGGCCCGCTACCGGAAGGTCCACCCCTGGCTCCCCTGGGAGCTGCACACCAGCCCCCACGACCTGCTGCCCGACTACGAAGAGCCGCTCTTCCCCGTTACGGAGACGGAGATCGGCCGCCTGGGAACGGCTACCTGCTACGACTGGCTCTTCCCCGAGGCCATTCGCCAGTTGGCCCTTGGCGGTGCCGACGTCCTCATCCGCGTCTCCGCCTACATGGACCCCTGGGGAACGGCCGAGCCGATGGACTGGTGGACGAGCGTCAACCGTGTTCGCGCCCTGGAGAACATGGCCTACGTGGTGGCCTGCAACCAGGGTGCGAGCCTGCGGAACTATCCCCCCTTCAGTTGGCCCGGTGGGAGCATGATCGTCGACTACGACGGCCGCATCCTCACCCAGGCGGAGCGGGGATCGGGCGAGAAGATCGTCGTGGGCCCGATCGATCTGGCGGCACTCCGCCACGAGCGGCACCGCCGCCGCGGTCACAAGATGCTTGGCCACCTCCGGCCCGAGGCCTATCGGCTGCAGCGCCCGGGCGACCCCGCGTGAGGCAGGCAACTGGTGGCCGCCCTACGGCGGCTCGATTTCGAGCGGGGAGGGCTGGCCGTCGACGGTCACGGAGACCGTGCCGCGGCGGTTGGCCACGGCGGCGTGGAACTGCCGCGGAGCGCGGACCGCGTCGCGCCCCACCTGGCGGATGATCATCCCTGGGCGCAGCCCAGCCTTCCAGGCGGGCGAGGCCTCTTCGACCTCCGTAGCCACTACGCCTTCGGGAAAATGCATCACGGCAGAAACGTGCGCCGTGACGAAGTCCACGCGGAGGCCCCGCCAGCTCGGCGCCGGACTGGTGACGATCTGCCCCCCCTGCACCGGGTACTTGGCCAGCGTCACGGGGACGTTCATGGTCCGCTCCCCGCGGAGGACCTCCAGCTCGACGAGGGCTTCGGCCGGTTGCCGCCCCACGTAGAGCATCAAGTCGTCGGTGTCGAAGATCGTCTCCCCGCCGACGCGGGTGATGACGTCGTTGTTGCGCATCCCGGAGCCGGCGGCGGGGGTGCCGGGGAGCACCTGCACGCGGACGCCGTGGTTGCCCTCGAGGACCTCGTGCATCGAGAGCCCGGCGGGATTCACGCCCAGAAAGCCGTACTCCACCTCGCGCCCCTCCTTGAGCGTCTCCACGACGCGCCGGAAGGTCTCGTCGACGGGGATCGCGTAGCCGGCCGCGTGCTGGTAACCGGGCACGTCGGGCAGCGCGGTTACGAGCCCCACCATCTGCCCCTCGATGTCGAGCAGGGCACCGCCGCTGGTCCCCAGCGTGAGCCGCGCGTCGGTCTGGATGAGGGTGCCGAAGTGGTGCAGGGTATTCTGCGCGGCCGTATCGCTCCGCTCGGCCGGCGGCGCTTTCCGCGCCAGGTTGGAGACGATCCCCCAACTGGCGCTCACCTGGCCGTCCCGGGCGATGGCGTAGGGATTCCCCAAGGCGACGACGATATGCCCCTTCCGCAGCCGCCGGGCGTCGCCGAAGGAGATCACCGGCAAGTCCGAGGTGTCGATCGCCAGGACCGCCAGGTCGCTCCGCGGGTCGGCCGCCCGCACCGTTGCCCGGTGGACGCGGCGGTCGGCCGTGGTGACGAAGTAATCGCTGTTCTCACCCAGCACGTGGTAGGTGGTGAGAATCAGCCCACGGCGGTCGATGACGACCCCCGTGGCATACTCCGTGGGGATGAAGTCGGGATCGGTCGGTTGGGGGGGCGAGACCGGCTGCAAGGGCCGCCCGAAGGGGTCCGGCCGGAACTCGAACCCGAACGTCTCTCCCGGCTGGTCCCGCCGCACGCGGGCGATGGCCACCACGGAGCGCTCCGCCCGCTCGATGGCCTCGCTCAGGCCGTCCTGAAAGGCGGCCAGATCGAGGCCGCGCCCCATATCCTGGGCCGCGCCGACCGCCGCCGCTCCCCAGATCACACCCCCTACAATCCATGGTAGCGGAATCCGTACAACAGCCATTGGAGCCTTCGCCGCGCTTCTGGAGACACCCCTCGCACCAGACCACCGCCCCTACCCCAGCCCATTGCGGAATCAGATATTATACCCGCTGGCCCAAGGCGGCGCCGACGGCTCAAGGGGGCGACCCCCCCGTAGGCCGGGCGTCCCTGTGCGACACCGATCGTTTCTCGCCCGACGGACTTGACGACTGTCCTGGGGGACGTAGGCCACGGCTGACCGATAGGGTGTCCGTCCTCCGGGAGCGGCGGGTGCTATTCGCCGGCGGCCACGGCCGTTCCCGTATGTTTCTCGAGGATTCTCTGCCGAAGCTCCTCGACGAGTTGGGGGTTGTCCTTCAGATAGAGTCGCACCTTCTCCCGCCCCTGTCCCAATTGCACGTCGCCGTAGCGGAACCAGGCACCCGACCGTACGACGAGCTTCTGCGCCATCGCCATGTCGAGGAGGTCGGCCTCGTAGCTGATGCCGTCGGCGTGCATCATGTCGAACTCCGCCACCCGGAAGGGAGGGGCCACCTTGTTCTTGACCACCTTGGCCCGCACCCGCTGCCCGATCGTCTCCTCCCCTTCCTTGACCTGGCCGATGCGGCGGACATCGATGCGGCAGGAGCTGTAGAACTTCAGGGCCCGCCCGCCGGGGGTCGTCTCCGGGCTGCCGAACATCACGCCGATCTTCTCGCGGATCTGGTTGATGAAGATCACCGAGGTCTTCGACTTGGAAATGGCCCCGGTGAGCTTGCGGAGGGCCTGGCTCATCAGGCGGGCCTGCAGGCCCACTTGGCTGTCGCCGATCTCCCCCTCGAGCTCGCGGCGGGGGACGAGCGCCGCCACCGAGTCGATGACGATGGCGTCCACGGCGTTCGACTTGATGAGCATCTCGCCGATGTGCATCGCCTCTTCGCCGCTGCCCGGCTGAGAAACGAGCAGCGTCTCCAGATCGACGCCCAGCTTCTTGGCCCACGAGGGATCGAGGGCGTGCTCGGCGTCGATGAAGGCGGCGATGCCGCCGCGGCGTTGGGCCTGAGCCACCACGTGCAGGGCGAGCGTGGTCTTGCCGCTCGATTCCGGACCGAAGATCTCCACGACGCGCCCCCGCGGGATGCCGGACCCGCCCAGAGCCAGGTCCAGGGAGAGGCTTCCGGTGGGGATCCCTGCGATCGGCCCTCCGTGCCCGGAGCCGAGGGGCATGATCGCCCCCTCGCCGAACTCCTTTTCGATCTGGGCTACCGCGATCTTCAGGCTGGGGTGGGCGTTGAGCAGCGAATCGGTCTCGGGCTGCTTGGCGCCGCGGCCGGCCGGGGCGGCATCTTTGCTGGCTTTCTTGGCCATACGGGATTCGGCCTTTCTCGTTCGGGTCGCGATCATCGGTCCGCTCCTGCGCACGACGTGGGAGAGAGAAGGGAGCAGAGCCGCGCGGCGCGGCTCTCGACGGATTACGGGAACGCTCAGTTACTATACATACGTCCACGTTCCACGGCAACCCCCTTTTTGCCCTCCGGCCGGCACGGTTTGCGGCCGCTTCCCAGGAGCGGGCCCCGATTGTACCAGTTTGCCGCCCCCCCTGACCAGCCGATTCTGACCAGCCAATTCTGACCAGCCGAGCCATCCTTCGCCAGGCAATCCGACAGTTCTGCTCATTGTCGACGGGGCCGCCGTCGGATATACTCACTGGATTACCGTCACCGCGCGCTCGTCGCCCGAGCGCTGGTGGGCGCCGTTGCGGGCTTACCTCGCCGGCGGCCCCGGCCCGGCCGGAAGGAGACCCGCGGGGCGGCCTCCGCTGGGACATGCCGAGAGGGGCAGATCGGACCCCCATTTGCCGGGGGGTGGCACAGTCCCGCTTTTCCTGCCCACGCCAGGGGCGAAGAGGGTCTCGGCCAGGTACGGTATGGCCCGGCGTCCCATTCGCCTCGGCACCGGTATCCGTGCGGTAGGGGATTTCCCCACTTCAACAGCGTCCGAAAACACAAAAAATTAGGCCAGGCATACCGCGTACCTGGCACCCCACTTTGCGCGTCGGGCCTTCAGCGTGCCCGATCGGCGAGCCATGGAATCGACGAACCTCCGCAATATCGGCATTTCGGCCCACATCGACTCGGGCAAGACCACGCTCAGCGAGCGGATCCTCTACTACTGCGGCAAGATCCACCGCATGCAGGAAATCCGCGGCGCGGGGGCCACCATGGACCACATGGACCTGGAGAAGGAGCGCGGCATCACCATCACCAGCGCCGCCACGTCGGTCCGCTGGGGGGAGACGGCGATCAACCTCATCGACACCCCGGGCCACGTCGACTTCACCGTGGAGGTGGAGCGGAGCCTGAGGGTGCTCGACGGCGCCGTCCTCGTCCTGTGCGCCGTGGGCGGCGTGCAGGCGCAGTCGCTGACCATCGACCGCCAGATGCGCCGCTACCACGTCCCCCGCCTGGCCTTCATCAACAAGATGGACCGCATCGGTGCCGACCCCCAGCGGGTGGCCGCGCAGCTCCGCCAGAAGCTCGGCTGCGACGCCGTGCTCATGCAGCTTCCCATCGGCAAGGAGGCCGATTTCCGCGGCGTGGTCGATCTCGTCGCCGAGGAGGCCCTCTACTTCGAGGGTTCGCAGGGGGAGGTCGTCCGCCGGGACGCCGTTCCCGCCTCCATGGCCGAGGCGGTCCGCGCCGCCCGCCAGCACCTGCTCGAGGCCCTGGCCATGTACAGCGACGAGCTCATGGAGAGGCTCCTCGCCGAAGAGGGGGTGCCCGGCGAGCTGATCCACGAAGTGCTAGGCAAGGCGGTCGTCCAGCTCGAGTTCACTCCCGTGTACCTGGGGTCGGCCTACCGCAACAAGGGGATCCAGCCGCTGCTCGATGCCGTCGTCCGCTACCTCCCTTCGCCGCTGCAGGTGGAGAACCGGGCCTTGCACCACGACGAATCGGCGGGCAGCTTCCGCCTCGAGCCGGACCCCGAAAAGCCCACCGTGGCCATGGCCTTCAAGATCGTCGAAGACCCCTACGGCACGCTGACCTTCATGCGCCTCTATCAGGGGCGATTCGAAAAGGGGGGCTTCTACTACAACCAGCGGACCGGCCGCCGCGAGCGTTTCAGCCGCATCGTCCGCATGCATGCCGACCAGCGCGAGGACATCGAGTCCGCCGGGCCGGGCGACATCGTGGCCGTTCTCGGCGTGGACTGCGCCAGCGGCGACACCTACGCCTCGGCCTATCCCTGCTGCACGCTGCAGAGCATGTTCGTCCCCGAGCCGGTGATCCAGATGGCCATTGCCCCCTTGGCCCGCGACGGCGCCGACCGCATGAGCAAGGCCCTGCAGCGGTTCCGCCGCGAGGATCCCACCCTCCAGATCACCAGCGATGAAGAGACCGGCGAGACGCTCATCGCGGGCATGGGCGAGCTGCACCTGGACGTCTACGTGGAGCGGATGCGCCGCGAGTACCGCTGCCCGGTCGAGGTGGGCCGGCCCAAGGTCAATTACCGCGAAGCCCCCACCCAAGGGTGCGCCTTCGTTACCCGCCACAAGAAGCAGACCGGCGGCGCCGGGCAGTTCGCCCACATCGTGGGCCGCTTCGAGATCCTCCCCGACGACGCCCCCGAGACCTTCGTCTTCGAGGACAAGGTGGTGGGCGGTCGGATCCCCAAGCAGTTCATCCCCGCCATCGAGAAGGGCTTCCGCCGCAGCCTGGCCAAGGGGCCGGTAGCCGGCTATCCCGTGGTGGGCCTGCACGCGATCGTCGAGGACGGCTCCCACCACGAAGTGGACAGCTCCGAGATGGCCTTTCAGATCTGCGCCGCCACCTGCATGCGGGAGAACTTTCCGCGGACCCGGCCGGCGCTGCTCGAGCCGGTGATGCGGATCGAGATCGAGTGCCCGGCGTCGTTCCAGGGTGCGGTGGTGGGCGACTTGATCGCGCGCCGGGGCATCGTCGCCTCCACGGAGAACCTCGGCCAGGACGTCCGCATCGAGGGAGAGGTGCCCCTGGCGAACACCTTCGGCTACTCCACCGACTTGAGGAGCATGACGCAGGGGCAGGGCATCTTCACCCTGGAGTTCGCCCGCTACAAGCGGATGCCCGCCGCCCTCGAGCGCGAGGTCATCGCCGAGCGCAAGAAGCAGGCGCTCGTCGGCGCCGTCTGATCCTCTCGAGCGGGTCGGGTGGCACGCTACGCCGCGAACCCTCTTGAGAATGGCAGCCGACAGGCGAAGCTGGTCTCTTGCCAGTCGGCGACGCGTCGGTCCACGGCGGATCGAAGGTCGCCGAGGCGGAGCGTCTGACAACTCACGCGTTACGCCTGGGCGCCGCTGCGTTTCTCCTCCAACGCCTCGAACAACTCGTCGAAGGGATCCTTGAACTTTTTCACGCCGTCCCTTTGAAGCTGTTCGGTGATCTGGTCGAGGTCGATCCCCAATTCCGCCAGCTTGTCCAACTGCGATCTCGCTTCGTCTACGTCTTCCAGGAGCGTGGCGCCCCGCACTTCGCCATGGTCGCGGAAGGCGTGTAGCGTCGCCGGCGGCATGGTGTTCACCGTTTCGGGACCGATCAACTCCTCGACGTAGAGTACGTCGGAGTAGTCGGGGTTCTTCGTGCTGGTACTGCCAAAGAGGACGCGCTGGACACGACCCCCGGCTTCTCTCCACACGTGAAACGGCTCGCCGTGGAAGATGTCGCGGAACCGCTGGTACGTCGCCTTGGCGACGGCGATGGCGATCTTGCCTTTCAGTGCCTCTGCTTCTTCGGTGCCAAGCTCGTCAAGGGCCTGGTCGACTGCCTTGGTGATGCGGCTGACGAAAAAGGAAGCGACCGACGAGATGTGCCGCGGCTTCTCCACCGTTTCCAGCGCCCGCAGGTACGCTTGTGCAACGGCTTCATAATGACGTATCGAGAACATCAACGTGATATTGATGTTGATTCCCTCGGCCAGCAGAGACTCGATCGCCGGGATGCCCTCTTTCGTGGCAGGCACCTTGATCATGAGGTTCGGGCGATCCACCGCAGCCCATAGTCGGCGGGCTTCGTCGATCGTGCCCGACGTGTCGTAGGCCAGGTCGGGCGAGACCTCCAGGCTCACGAATCCGTCGGCGCCCTCGGTCTGGTCGAAGACCGGCCGCAGCACGTCGGCGGCCGCACGGATGTCGGTTACCGCGAGGGCTTCGTACAGCTCACTTGTCTGAATGCGCGGATTGGAGGATACCAGCTCTTCGATCTGCCGGTCGTACTCGTCGCTGCCGGCAATGGCTTTCATGAAGATCTGCGGATTGCTGGTAAGGCCTCGGAGTCCGTCCTCTTCGACCATCTGCTTGAGCTCGCCGCTCTCGATCAGGCTGCGGCGAATGTAATCGAGCCAGACGGACTGGCCTTCTTCCTGCAGTTGCACGAGTGGGTTCATGTCGAGCTCCCTACTACTCCGGGGCGGGCCGGCCGCCTCCATATCGGGCCTCCAAAACGGCGACCTTTTTCAACCGGCGGGCATGGCGGTCTTCACCGGAAAAGGTCGCCTCGAGAAAAGCTTGTACCAGTTGTCGCGCCGTGTCGGGCTCGATAACCCGCGCGCCGAGCACAAGCACGTTCATGTCGTCGTGTTCCACGCCCTGATGCGCGGAGTAATGATCGTGACAAAGGCCGGCACGGATGCCGGGCAGCTTGTTCGCCGCCACACTGGCTCCCACACCACTGCCGCAGATCACGATGCCACGCTCGGCCCGGCCTTCCAGGACGGCCAAACCGACGGCCTCGGCCAGATCGGGATAATCCGCCGGTTTCGGATCGTGCGTGCCCAGGTCGGCGACCTGGTGGCCCGAGCGGTCCAACTCTTCGACAAGCTGGCTTTTGAGCTGAAACCCGGCGTGATCCGAGCCGATGGCGAGCCGCATCGTCTATGACCTCCTGGCGGAAGTGGCGGAGAGGGTTCCGCTGACAAAGTGTTTCACTTCCTCGACGAGAGCGCGGGCCGAGATTCCTTGTTCATCGAGCAACTCTCGAGCCTCCTTCCCACTTGCCGGTAGGTCATCAACTCCTCTTCTGAAATTTGTCCGGCCGCGGCCCACAACGGATAGAGCAGCGGTGATGCGTGGCCCTCGGAAAAGATGAGGCGATCGTTGTTGGGAAAGGCCGGATTGTCGACGTCGTAATGAGAGTGCCCCCCGAAGAACGGATCGACTGTCAATTCGACGGCCGACAAAGAAGACGCCGGATCCCCGGACCCCGCCCGAGTAGTACTCCTGAGGATCCAGTGCCGCATGAGGGTTGAAATCCGCCTCAAATGTTCATGATCGTAAGACGCGGTCATGGCATATTCTCCATGCTATTGAGCGACCCGCCGTGCGGGATTGATCGCCAGGTCAACCCCTTCGTCAGCGAAGCGAACGGCCACGGCCCGGCCGATTCCCGTCGCCCCGCCGGTCACCAACGTGCGTTTTCCTTCTAATCGCTTCACGAATCGCCTCCTTCGCTTGACGGAAACGGTCCCACCTTTCCTTCACGCCGCTCCTTGGCGATGAAAGCAGCCTGGCGATGAGGCCGGTCTATCGGGTCCACGTGAGCCATTTCTGGAACATCGACTTGACAAGGGGCGTCAGCCGCGAACGGTTGTACTGGTCGCCGACCTTGCGGATGGCCTCGGCCTGCGTCGGGTAGGGATGGATCACGCCGGCGATCTTCCCGAGCCCTGACCCGTGCGTCATCGCCTGGGCGATCTGCGCGATCATGTCGCCGGCGTTTTCGGCCACGATCGTCGCCCCCACGATCCGATCCGTCCCTTTCTTGACGTGAATGCGGGCAAAGCCCTCGGTTTCACCGTCGAGGATCGCACGGTCGACGCCGTCCAGCGGCTGCGTGTAGGTGTCGATGGCGGTACCCTGATCTTCCGCCTCTTGCGGGGTAACACCCACATGGGCAAGCTCAGGGGACGTGTAGGTGCACCAGGGAATCGTCAAGGCGCTGAGCTTCCCGCGCCCCATGAAGAGGGCGTTGCGGACGACGATGCGGGCCATGAAGTCGGCCGCGTGCGTGAACTTGAAGCGCGAGCAGACGTCGCCGGCGGCGAAGATGCGGGCGTTGGTAGTGCGCAGTCGGTCGTCTACGTGAATACCTGCCTTGGCGTCATAATCCACGCCGGCCGCTTCGAGTTCCAGGCTTTCGACGTTCGGCGCGCGTCCCACCGCCACCAGCAATTTGTCGACCGGCTCGTCGTAGCTGATTTCGTGCGAGTTGACGTAGAGGTGGATTTGCGAACCGTCTCTGCGGAGCTCCGTTTTCCGCCCACAGCAGAGGAGGCGCACGCCGTCGCGCAACATGGTGTCCTTGACGATTTCCGACGCCTCGGGCTCCTCGCGGGGAAGGATGTGATGGGACGCCTCGACGAGGTAGACCTCAGAGCCGAGGCGGGCGAACACTTGGGCCATTTCGGCCCCGATCGGGCCGGCGCCGATGATCCCCAGCCGTTTGGGCAGCTCGGTCAGGGAGAAGACGGTCTCGTTGGTCAAATGATCGACCTGGTCCAGTCCGGGGATGGGCGGAGACGCCGCACGCGATCCCGTGGCGATGACTGCCTTGCGGAAACGGAGCGTGCGGCCGGCCACTTCGACGCGGTCCGACCCGGTGAACCTGCCTTCGCCGAGGAAAACATCGACTCCCAACTCGCGGAACCGGGCCGCCGAATCGTGCTGGCTGATCTCAGCACGCAATCGGCGCATCCGCTGCATCGCCGCGGGGAAGTCCACCTCGCCAGATCGCGGCATGGCCACGCCGAACCGGTCCGCACCGCGCACGGCCGCCGCAGCCCGCCCCGTACGGATGATGCCCTTCGAGGGGACGCAGCCGTAGTTCAGGCAGTCGCCGCCCATCAGGTGCCGTTCGACGAGCGCGACCTTGGCCCCAAGCCCCGCCGCGCCGGCCGCAGCCACCAACCCCGCCGTGCCGGCGCCGACCACCACCAGGTTGTATCGTGCGGCGGGTTCGGGATTGGCCCAGCCGGGGGGGTGGGCGTTCTCCACGAGGGCCCGGTTGTGCTCATCGTCGGGCAGCATTGGTTCGGCCAGTTCGTCTGCCATTGCTTTCTCCATCGGGGGCCAACGGCCGGCGGGCTCGGCCTACACCTCCGCCACGGCAGGCACGTCCAACGGCGTGTCGTGGATGTGGTTGAAGTAGTTCGAAACGAAACTGCTGCTGTGAGGCCTCGTACAATTCTTTGACTTTCCCGGTGGCGGCCTCCGGTTCGACGACATTCAAGCGTGGCATTGGTCTTTTCCTCGAATTGAGTCTTGGCGTTCCGAGGGGTAACCGTTCACGCGTCGGCCGAAGGGGACAGTCCCCCGAAAACGGTTACTCCGATGGACCTGAATCACCCATAATGGTGCAAATGGCGCGCCGTGCATCAGAAGAGATTTCCCGGGCGGTGCGCCCGACGGATCGGGCACCCGCCCCTGGACGAGAACAAAAGGGGGACGTTTCCGCCTCACACCGCGACGACACGATACCCGGTGCAAGCCGCCTGGCTGGCCCGATGCCAACGTACCGACCGCGAGTTTCTCTCGCAGGCCGGGCTCGACGGGCCGGTGGGGCATCCGCCCTGAGGCGTTTGCCGGGGTACGAGGACGTCCAGTGCCCTTACGGCGGTGGACCGCCGTGCGAACCGTTGACCGGCCGCACGAATGTCCATACTCTAGATAAGCGGTGAAGTTTGCCGATGGTCACCAAGGATGCTTCGTTGCTCGAATATCGAACGGCGGAAATCACCATCGTTCAAGGAAATGATCGAAAAGGAAGCTCCATGTTCCACCGCGCATGGGTTCCCCTTCTGGCGGCCGTCGCCGCTGTGTGTCTGAGTGCTTGCGGCCGGCCTGGGCCCCATATGCCCGAAGCGTCGATGGTGGAGAATCCGGAATTCGACCGGAGGCTGCGGGGGCTCCTTCGGTTCACCGTACCGGTCATCAGCGTCGACCGTCTCCGCACCATCCGCGACGAGGTCGTCTTGCTCGACACCCGCTCCCGGGCGGAATTCGAGGTGAGCCGCATCGCCGAGGCGCGTTTCGTCGGTTACGAAGCGTTCGACCCGGAAGCGGTCCGCGATATTCCGCACGATGCGACGATCGTCCTCTACTGCTCGGTGGGCCATCGGTCGGAAGAGATCGGCCGGCGGCTGCAACGCCTGGGGTACAGCGACGTCCATAATCTGTACGGCAGTATCTTCGAGTGGGTCAACCGCGGGTATCCGATCGTGGACTCTGAGGGAAATCGGGTTCACAGGCTTCACACCTACGACGCGGAGTGGAGCCAATGGGTCACCGACGAGGCCGTCACGAAGACTTGGTGATCGAGGCTCGATTCTCCGCCTCCACGTAACTTCCATGGGCGCCCCAATCTAGGCCTTTGCCGCTGTGCGACAGAATGGCGGACCGCACGGCCAGTCTGACGGGGGTGGGCGTGTCGGCATGGCTGGCGTTGGAGGGAAGTCCTTAATTGTCGGCCCAAACACCTGGTTCGGTCGCTCGAACGCCATTCGGTACGCCAATTGCAGTGAGGCGAGGCGGCCCGGTTTACCTCGGTGATGGAAAAGCGCCTGCGAGGGGCGCCAGTGCCCCGGTTCGTTCCGGCCAATCGTTCTTCAGCACGTCGCGCGGGTGTTTCCGGGCGGGCCAGTCACGTGAATCGCCAGGCCAGATGGGCAGCCTGTCGCTTCACCCCGGTAGTTTTCACGAATCGGAAGGAGAATGCGATGTGGCGATGGACCCTGACGCTGTTATTGGTAGCGACCTTGGGGGTTGCGAGCACCGGCTGTCCGCAGGAGGAGCCTGCCGTTCCGCCGCCCGACCCCGCGCCCCCGACGGAGCCGGCTTCGCCGCCAGACCAAGAGTATCCCGAGGAGCCGGCTTCGCCGCCGGACCAGGAGTATCCCGAGGAGCCGGCTTCGCCGCCGCAAGAGCCCGGGTCGCCGTAAAGCATTATCCGTTCGGTACCTGGGCGGGCGAGGATTGGCTGAGATAGCCAGCAAAACGAAGTGGCTGAAAGAGGGCCGCCAACGTGGCGCTTCGCCGTCCACCCTTTGATGCTTCCACGCCGCGGTGGGGATGGGGGCTGGTCGGTCTCGTCCTCATCGCAATCCATGTGGGCCTGCTCGTATTGTCGCCGCATTTCGCCTACGGGGCATTGCCGGTGCTCGAGCGGCCGACTGGCCGGGTCGTCGCTCTGTTGATGGGCGCCGGGGCGGCCTATCTGCTGGCCGTTTGGTGGCTCAAGCCGCCATCGCAGCCCGGCCGCGGTTGGTGGTTGTGGATGATCCTGGTCGGGCTGGCGATGCGCGCGCTGATGCTGCCTTCCACGCCCATTCTGGAGACCGACTACTACCGCTATCTCTGGGACGGCGCGGTGGTGGCGCACGGCCAAGACCCTTACGCGCAGTCGCCCCGGGCGGTCCTCGAAGGCGATGCTCCAGCCGAGTTGGTCGAACTGGCCCATGCCTCCGGCCTCGTGCTCCGGCGCGTCAACCAGCCGCGCCTGACCACGATTTACCCCCCGACGGCCCAGGCCGCCTTCGCCCTGAGTTACTTCCTGCGGCCTTGGCGCATCGAAGGACTGCGCCTGACCTTTCTGCTGTGCGATCTTGCCGTTTTCGGCCTGCTACTTGGGCTGCTCCGGCAACTGGGGCGACCTGCGTCGTGGAGCCTGATCTATTGGTGGAACCCTTTGCTGATCAAGGAAGGCTTCAACACCGCCCACATGGAGATGACGCTCCTGCCGCTGATCGTCGCAGCCGCCTGGCTGGCGGTCCGCTGGCGCCCCCTCGCCAGCGCGATCGTCCTCGCCTTGGCGGTGGGCGTCAAGCTTTGGCCGGTCCTGTTGCTGCCGGCCCTGCTGCGGCAGCGGGGGCGGACGTGGCGGCAGGTCGGCTTGGGCGTGTTCGTCTTCTCGACCGCGGCAACCCTGCTCGTCGCGCCCATGCTGCTTTCGCGCCTCGACCACGACACCGGCGTGATCGCCTACGCCGCCACGTGGCAAGTCAATGCCTCGCTGTTCCAAGGGGTCTTGTGGCTGGCCCGCTGGACCGTACCGGCCGACCCGCAGATGTCGGCCCGCCTCATCGTCGGACTCGTGCTGCTGGGATGGATCGGCTGGCTGTGCCGCAGGCCCGCCGCCGATGGCCGGGCGGTGTGCGAGCGCGCCCTCTGGATCGTCGCGGGCCTGTTCCTCTTGAGTCCCACGCAATATCCGTGGTACTGGCTCTGGCTGCTGCCCCTGCTGGCGGTCCGCCCGTCGCCGGGCTTGCTCGTGCTGACGGCGACGCTGCCGATGTACTACCTCCGCTTCCCCATGCGCGAACTCCATCTTTCCGCATGGTTCAACCACGGCGTCGTCTGGCTCCAGTTCCTGCCCGCGTATGCGCTGCTGGCCGTGGAAGCGTGGGGGCGATGGAAGCGACCTTAGGGTGTCACTCCTCCGGCAGTGCCTCCTGGTCGTTCAATGACCAGTCGTACTCGAGCCAGCGCACTCTCGGGCGGATGTCGGCTTCCAGGTCGGCCGACAGGCGCTGGTTGTACTGAGCGGCATATTCGAGAATGTCCGGCTTCACCTGCTCGTAATCGCCCCGGTACCACCGGTAGAGCGGTGTCAGGTGCAAGATGCCGTCCTCACGGTCGTACTGGAACCACCGTGTGCCGTCTTCGTGGACGATCAGCGCCTGGTCGCGCAACTGCTCGTCGAGCCTTTCGCCGGTGTACACCTCGGTGCGGAGCGGCGGGCAGCCGATCGCGGCGCACACGGCGGCGAAGTGATAGTCGGGCTCGATGAAGTGCTGGCGGATTTGCACGTGCTCGATCTGGTCCAAACTCCACACGTTGCCGCCGATGTTCCAACGCTCGGCGTCCCAACGATGGGCGCTGGGAATATCGCGGATGCCTTCGATCCCCGGCTCATCGAGCCAATCGATCATCAGCTCCAGCGTAAAGCTGTTGTAGGCGTTCAGCAGCAGGGCCAGCTTTTCGTTGCGGCCAAGTTCACACCACGGAACGTCCGCGAGCTGTTCGTGGTAGGCAAGCAGGTCGTGGGGGTTCTCGGCCAGGCCGGCGTAATCGACCCCGCCGGCGTTGTTGACGAACGCGTCCAGCACGTTCTGATAATGGCTGTGATCGACGGTGGGGCCGTCGGGTCGCTGCTCGTAGGCCTCGACCATCGTCACCTGAGGCGGGCCAAAAAATCTGGTAACGAACTCCGGCTGAATCACCGCGAGAGCGGCCCCCACCAGCACGACAATGGCCGCGAGGGCGCTGAGGGCGGCGCCGATCCAGGGCCTGCGCCCGGTGGCAGGTTGCGTTTGCGTCATGGTTTGCTCCTTTTCCCGACTGTCTTCCGCGGGCTCCACGTCGGTTTGTTCGGTAATGGCCCGGAAAGCGAGTCTCGCGATGTACACCGTGACGGCGATGGTGGCGACCAGGCCGACGACGAGCAGGATCCACTGCTCCCAGCCGCCTTCGACCTCGCCGGCGGCCGCGGCCTCGATGCTCGCCCGGCCGGCGTAGCCGAGGTAGACGTAAAGGAATATTCCCGGCAACATGGCCACGGCCGTGGCGCCGACGCAGGCCCAGAAGCCAATGCCGGTCAACCCGTACATGTAGTTTTGAACGTTGAAAGGCACGGCGGGCGAGAGGCGCAGCATGGCCACGATTTTCCAGCCTTGCTGCGCCACGGCGCGGTCGACGGCTTTGAACTTTGGGGAGCCGGCGAGCTTCTTTTCTATGGCGTCGCGGGCGAGGTAGCGAGCGACCAGAAAAGCGGCCGCCGCCCCGAGGTTGGATCCCAGCCATACGGCCACGGTGCCCCAGACCAAGCCGAATAGCGCCCCCGCGGCGATGGAGAACGCGGACCCCGGGAGCATCAATACGGTAATCACGAGATAGATGCCGGCAAACGCCAGCGGCCCGGCCGGGCCGAGTCCTTCCACCCAACTGGCAATGGCCCGCAGACCCTGCTCCAGCGGCAACGCCGTGGCGATTATCACCAGTCCGATCACGATGAACACCATCGACGCCAGCCTCACCCGCCCGGCGATACGGGCTGAGTCGCCCCCCATTTCGTGAGCATTCGGCCCAGCGCGTCCGGTCCCGCTGGCTGCGCTGCTCGTGCTGGAGGTCTGTCCGCTCATCGGCTTTATCCTCGCCTGCTCATCGCGTTTCGGGCCCGCACCGCGTTTCCCCGTCGCACGATCGCGCGCTTTGCCCGGGAATAACGCGGTGAGAAGGAAGTCGTGCAATTCGCATGCCGTGCGTTGACGGTTGTGGGATTCCGAACGGACCTGTACTCGAATTTGCGAGAGCGTGGTCGCTGCAAGGTCCGTTCCTGCACCGATGGTCGCGATATTCCGCCGATACAGGCCCTTTTCCAGACTACTTGGAATGCGGCTGTCTATGACGTATCCTGCAGCTTTTCCCCCTGAGGCCGCAGTACGCCACCCTGTCGCAATGGCCTCGCGGCCGGCGCTCCGGGAGTCCGAGGTCACAAGAGCCGTGGAATTACAAGGCAAACGAATTATCCTCGTCGGGGCAGGTCATGCGCACCTCTATGTTGCAGCGCATGCTTCCGTACTGACCCGTGAGGGCGTCCGGCTCGTGCTCGTCGATCCCGGCAACTTCTGGTATTCCGGGCTAGCCACCGGGATGCTGGCGGGCCAATACGACGCCCAGGCCGACCAGGTCGATCCGGCTCGACTGGTCGAGCGCGGCGGTGGCGAGTGGGTTCGCGACCGACTGACGCGGATCGACGTGGAACGGCAAACCGCGGTCTTGGCCTCCGGCAACGCGCTGAAGTACGACCTGTTGTCGCTCAATATCGGCAGCGAGGTGAATGCCCGCGACCTTCCCGGCGCCGAACGACACGTCTGGACCGTCAAGCCAATCAGCAATCTTTGGCGGCTGAGGCAACACATCGAAGAGCGGCTGGAGAAACCACGGCAACCACCGCTTCGCGTGATTGTCGTTGGCGGGGGGCCGACCGGTTGCGAAGTGGCGGCCTGCATCGATTCCCTGGCCCGCCGCCGCGGCGCCTCCCTGCAATTGACCCTCGTTGCGCGTAGCGACCGCCTGCTGCCCGGCCTGCCGTTCGGAGCAGCACAGCGTATGACGAATATTCTGGTGCACCGGGGGATCGACGTGCTGCTTTCCTGGCCGGTTGAGCAGATCGAGGAGGACGCGGTGATTGGAGCCGATGACCGGCGGCTCCCCGTGGACGTTGCCGTGGTGGCCACCGGACTCACGGCGCCCGGGCTGCTGCAAGGACTGGAACTCCCTCTGGATGGTGGCGACGGAGTGCGCGTGCGGCCCACGCTCCAATCGGTCGCCGACGATCGCATCTTCGCGGCAGGCGATTGTGCCAGCCTCGAGGGGCATCGACTGCCGAAGCTCGGCGTCTTTGGGGTCCGCCAGGCTCCGGTTCTGCTGCACAACCTCGATGCGTCTCTCAAGGGGCGGGAGTTGAAGCCCTATCGGCCGCAGCGGCGCTACTTGATGATCCTGAACCTGGGCTGCGGACGGGCGCTGGCTGTCTACGACCGGCTCTATTGGCTCGGCCGGATGAGCTTCTGGATCAAGGACCGCATCGACCGCCGATTTCTGACGCGTTACCGTACGGAGAAGCAGCAAGAGAGGAGAAACTCCAATCGCGAGAAGTGATTCATAGAAGCAGGTGCTGCCGGTGGGGCATGATGACGCTCCCTGTTGTTCGAAGTAGATGTCTTGGAGAGGGCGACCTTGGGACGACCACCTCGGGCCGACACCCTGGCCGCGACGCACACGGGAATTATCGCCCTGCCCTCCCGAGGGACAAGTTCTCGGGATGGCCCTGGCGCGCCCCGATCGCGGAAGGTCCCTGCCTTGGGAAAGCCAGCCGCTGGATGCCCATCCATCCGCCCAGCCGATGCACGCGCGGCGGAGCCCCACCGCTGCCTTGGGAGGGGGACCCTTCGTCGGCATGACTGATGTGCACGGTGAGCGCCTTCATAGTTTGCGATCCTGGTAGGCCCTATAATACATCTGTTCTTCCGTGCGCCGGACTGCTGAAGGTCCAAGGTGAACCGACCCCCCTGGCAGAGGTGGCGTATCATGGAACCAGCCGATG
>SLBP01000110.1:0-24609 GCA_007126245.1 Planctomycetales bacterium | reverse complement strand
CTCCCTCTTCCAGTCGATGCCCGACAGTTGGGCCATCAAGCAGCTCTTTCCGGTGATGCCCATCCACCGCCTCGAGGAGAAACCCACCCACCACGCCGTGCTCGGCGACATCACCTGCGACTCCGACGGCAAGATCGACCGCTTCATCGACCGCCGCGACGTGAAGCGGACGCTCCTGCTGCACACCTTCAACGGCGAGCCCTACTACCTGGCCGCCTTCCTGATCGGCGCCTACCAGGAGATCCTCGGCGATCTGCACAACCTCTTCGGCGATACGAACGCCGTCCACGTCAGTCTCGACGTCGACGGCCAGCCCATCGTGGAGACCGTAGTCGACGGCGATTCCGTCCGCGAGGTCCTCCGCTACGTCGAGTTCGACAGTGAGATCCTCGTCAGCCGGCTGCGAACCGCGGTCGAGCACGCCGTGCGTCAGGGGCGCATCGACGACAGCCAGGCCGGCCGGCTGATGCGCTCCTACAAGAAAGGTCTCGAAGGATACACCTATCTGGAAGGAAACTCCCACCGCCAGGAAATGGGCTGAGGGGCCGCGGGGGAGAGGGGGGACGGAGAGGGGAGACGGAGAGGGGAGACAAGGAGGCGACGGAGACAGGAGAGGCCGGGAGGCAGAGCCGCGAGCAGCCGGCAAGGCGGCGCGCGCCTCGCCGCTCACTCCTCCGCCTCTCCGTCCTGGGAGACGATCAGCACGTTCTCGCCGTAATCGACCTCCGCCTCGTCGACGAGCCGCCCGCGGTCGTCGAGCTTGAGGTCGGCCTCGGCGGTCTTTCGCTTGGCCACGTCGAGGAGCCGCTCGTAGAGGGCCTCGCGGTCGGCGCCGTTGATGCGACTCACGGCGGTGGCCACCTCGCTCAGGTAGCGGAGGAAGAGCCCGCGCCGCTCCCCCTCGTGCCGGGCCCGCTGGCGGCGGCGGAGGTACATCCCCAGCTTGCGGCCCGCGGCCTGGAGCGCCAGGCGGAGCTCCTTCTGGATCTCCGGATAGGAGGCCACGGCCTCCTTCGACTCGCTGGTGAAGGGGACCCAGACGCTCGCCATGTGGATCATCACCGTCACCGGTCCGCGGGGCAACTGCCCGCGGCTCTGCGGCAACCCGTACGTCCGCCAGTTCGTAGAGAGGACCGTCTGCGTGATGGCGCAGGCCCCCGCCTGGAACTGCAAGGGGACGCGGTTCGCGTACCGCAGCACGTTCATCGACTGACCGTCCTCGAGGCTCAGGTTCTGCATGGCCTCGTGGAGGCGATCGACGTCGGCCGGCTTGAGCTTGCCCGGGGAGACGCGGCTGCCGATCTTGGCGTTGCGGAGGATGCGGTCGGCCGAGTCGGCGCCCAGTCCGTCGAAGGTGGTGGTGAGGAACTGCCGCAGCGTGCGCGCGTCGCTCTGCTGGAGGAGCTCGACGAGGGCCTCGCGGGAGACGCGGTGGCTGGTGGGGCTGCCGCCGTAGGCCAGCCCCACCTCGATGACGAAGGGATTGCCGCGGTAGACGGCCGGGGGGCGGGTGGCCGCGGCGTAGAACTCGCCGGGGACCACCTGGTGGAGCCCCTTGAGAATGAGATCTTCGCCGATGGGGACCACGCAGTCGGTGGCGGGGGCCTGAATCTTCGTCTGGCCGATGGCCTCGTAGAGCTTCTCGATCTCGCCCCGGCCCAGCGCGCGGAGGCGGACGCGGGAGCTGAGCTGGGCGGCTTTGCAGATTTGCCGGGCGACCGACGAGGAGACGCGGGAGAAGCCGGTGGTGAGGAACTGCCCGAGCGTGCCGCTGCGCTGGTCCTGGATCATGTGGACCAGCGTCCCCACCTCGACGCCGTACGGGTGCGGCTTGATCTCTTTCGGTTCGGGGGGCAACTCGGTGCTGACCCGCTCGTAGTGGTGCTCCTGGCCGTCGGGGTCGAGGTAGTGGACCGTCACGTGGGGATTGGCGATGGCGGTCTGGGCAAGGTACTCGTCCACGCTCCCCCGGCCCCGCTGGTAGCGGGCCTCGAGCTCGATGGTCACCCGCGTCCCGTGCTGCAGCTCGATCCACTCGATGCCGTGCTTCTCGACGGCGCGGCGGCCGGCCTCGCCGATGGGGATGTCCACCCCCTCGCCACGGCCGTTGACGATCTCCGGCTGGTTCCGTTTCGTGTCGATCTGGATCTCGTAGTAGTGCGCCGGCTTGCGCGGAGAAACCTTGGAGATGATCTTCACCGGCTTGCCGGTGGTGAGCAGGCCGTACATGCCCGCGGCGCTGATGCCGATGCCCTGCTGCCCCCGGCTCATCCGCAGGCGGTGGAACTTCGAGCCGTAGAGGAGCTTGCCGAAGATCATGGGGATCTGCCTCTTGAGGATCCCCGGCCCGTTGTCCTGGATGCCGACCTTGAAGCGGCTGGGGCCGGTCCCCTCGATGTGGATCCAGACCTCGGGCAGGATGCCCGCCTCCTCGCAGGCGTCGAGGGCGTTGTCGACGGCCTCCTTGACGGTCGTCAGCAGCGCCTTGCGGGGGTTGTCGAAGCCGAGGAGGTGGCGGTTCTTGGCGAAGAACTCGCTGACGGAGATGTCGCGCTGACTGGCGGCCATCGACTGCGCGGTGGCCCGGCTGCGGCGGGGGGCCCCGTTCCTCGCCGCTTTACCTCCTCCGGGGTGTGGAGACGCCTGATCTCCAGGGGTGCTTCGGGCTGCCGCAGACTGAGGATGGTTGGCGGATCCGGAAGAGGAGGAGTTGCTCATCGCTCGATTCTGGCGCGTCGATCCGTTGCAGGCGTCGTGTGTGACCGGCCCGGGGGGCACAGCCGTCCCTGTCCGTGGTCGCGTGATTACTCCAGCTCCCGCTCGGAGGCCCTGCTCCGCGGAGCCCGCCTCGCCGCGGCGGATCGCGGATCATGCTGTCGCAATGCCCGGCAGGACGGAGACTTCGGTCCGCCGGCGGAGGACCTTCGGCAAGGGCGGCAAACGCTCGATTATATTCGACATGCGGCCGCCCTCCCAGACGGGTTCGCGCGAAACTCACCTTTTGGCCCTCCTGTCGATTCGATTGACATGGCCGAACCGTGGATTACAATGGCGACCAGAGCACCTCATCTGAGGTGGGTTGCCAAACAGGGAAGAGGTGGGGGACGTGAGCGACTCAGATCGCTCCGTCCGTTCGCGTACGGAACTCCCTGTGGACTGGTGCCGAATGAATGCTCACCGCCCGCGGGCGCCCGCCCCGGCATTTGGGCGGGGTACGGCGAGGGGTGTACGCGGTACGGGCTTTCCGCCGCACGCCACGGCTGGCGGTGCAGGCCTTCGTGGTCCGCGGCACAGGCCCCTGTGCCGTGCTTTGCCCGAGTCGATTCTCGAATTCCCAAGCCAGTCGCGCCGCCGAAACCACCTGCCACGCTATGTCGCGCTCCTCGGCGGCACCGCACACGGCGTGTGCGGCGTACTCTGGGGGCACAGGCCCCTTCGTACGCGGCACAGGCCTCTGTGCCGTGCGCGGCGGCGAGGGTTTCCCTGGCGAGTCCGACTCTTCCCATCGCGGCACGTCTACTCGAACGCTGCACCGCAGGCGGCGCGGGTGGCGTACTTTGCGTCCTCTTCGGCCTCGCGCTTCGGGGTTCTTCTGAACCAGCGGGCGCGGTCCCCGCCGCGGCGCGGCTGCCATGGCGGATTTCTTTTTCGCTTTTCCCGCTTGCTCTCGTATCGCACTGGACTTCGTCCGCTTCGCCTCGTATTCGCGGCGCGGCACTCGCGGCATCGGCGCGGGGCGTCGCGTGGTTTCGACTGCCAGGCGGCGCGTCTTGTCTTCCCTACACGTCCTTCAGGAGGTGGGTCATGTCGAACCGATTCCGTTCCCGCGGGAGAAAGCCGTGGGGCTTCACTCTCGTCGAGCTGCTGGTGGTGATCGCCATCATCGGCATCCTGGTGGCGATGTTGCTGCCAGCCGTGCAAGCCGCGCGGGAGGCGGCACGGCGATCGCAGTGTGGCAACAACATCCGGCAGGTTCTCCTCGCGCTGCACAATTACGAGGACAGTCACAACCGGTTCCCGCCCGGGGGACTTTACGGTTACGGCCCCGACCCTCGCGGGCCCTTCGAGATACCTTACCACCACACGTTCAACGTGATGATTTTGCCCTATCTCGAGCAACAGCCACTCTACGACAGCACCGACATTAACTTGCCCGTTTGGGGGCAGCCCATAGTGGCGACCACGCTACCGACATTGCGCTGTCCTTCCGATGCCGGATTCTGGGATTCGTCCGAAACCCACGACATCGCCGTAACCAACTATCCCGGAAGTGAGGGTTTCCACTGGTGGCCCACGGCCCGTGTCGGCCCGTGGGACCCGTGGGACGGGTTTGGCTTTCAGGCCCAAGGCGACATGAGCGGCGTGTTCGCCATCCACCGGAGTTGCCGGATCGCCCAGATCACCGACGGGACATCGAATACCATCATGGTCGCTGAATCCGACTCGGTCGGCTTCTACGGGGGCCCGTTCCTGACCAGCGGGACGGGCGCACGGCGTCCGCATGACTGGGGCGTCTTCCGTAGCGCGTTTGTGGGCACCGGCCATGGTGGTTGGGCAGGGAATGAGAATGGGCCCAACACCGTCTATCCCGACGGTTCGCAGCAGGACCCATGGACCTTCTTCCGTGATGGCAACCACGTTCCCGGTGCGCCGGCCTCGAATCCGCCCACGTACATTGCCGCGTGGGGCCCCAACGCCGAGCACCACAGTACGTCGAGCTATCATCCCGGCGGCATCCAGGCGGGCTTTGCCGACGGCAGCGTGGCGTTCATCCATGAGACTATCGATTTCGGCACGTGGTTGAAGATCAATTCGATCGCCAGCAACAATCCCGCGCGCGAGTTCCGTTAATAGCCGCCGGAATGGTGCGAAGACATATGGTTCCATACCCATTTCTGTTCTACCCGCCATGCGAAAAGCTCCAGTTTCGCGCGGTTTCTGAGGGCAGATTGAGTTTCGCCGCCATTCCGAGCATCAAGTTTCAGCCCCAAGCAACAGCTTTGGGAAAGGGTTCTTACCAGAAGAGACGAGGTTTTCCATGCGAACGCTGTTGATTCTGCTATCTTTCTTGATCCCGCTGACCTTTTTCACTGGGTGTGGCGAAAGGAGACCGGACCCCCGGGCCAATCCCGATTTTGATGAATCGGCCCTGGACCCGGCCGCTTCGGGTCGCGCGCTCTCGGGGCTGGAGGAAGACCCCGCCCAGCGTTGATGATCGATGATCCGGCCTCGCCTATTGTGTAGCGCGGTCACCGTTAACGGGCGTGCGGGTCGTGAAACGACCGATGTCGCCTGACCGTGCCCTTTCGGCGCACGGTCAGGCGACCCCAATAAAGGTTTGTCGGCGCTCCCCTCGGCCGGCGGCTCCTGCAAGTGTCTCGCCGCCCTGTGGCCCGGGTATTCGTCGCGCCACGCGCGCAGCCCCCGCCACCTGCCGGATGCGTGATGCGGAGCGGGGGGCCATCGGGAACGGTCCTCGCCTCCGTCTTCCCACGCCGGCACGGGCACGAGTTGGGCTGCAACTTCACCGTGCAGGAGCACGTCGACTCCGCTCGATCGCGACTGCGCGTCTCCTCCCGAGCGACGCTCAGTCGATGGGAAACTCGGTCTCCACGCCGTGGCGGGTGTAGAGCGGCAGGTGGCGGTAGTAGACCTCGAGGATCATGGTGGCCATCGACGTGAAGTAGAGTCGGCCCCCGGGACCGAGCCCATGATCGGCGCTGCCCTCGGAAGAGGGGAAGAACCAGCTCCCCGCCTCGTGGCCTTCGGTGGCCTGGGTTTCGACCAGGTAATCGCGCATCTCCAGGTTCCACCGGTTCCAAAGCTCTCCGTCCCAGTGCGCCATGGCCTGGGTGGCGTAGTAGTTGTAGTAGAAATTGTGTTCGGAGGGCCCCCACTCGCTGAGCCGGCGTACGCCGTATTCCAGGGTGGGATGGTCGCGATCCCAACCGAGGTACATGCGGGAAAGGACCCCGATGGCCGTGGTGGCCTGACTGCCGCCCGAGGCCGAGGTATAGCCGTAGCGGGTTCCGTCGTCGTACTGCACCGAGTCGAGGAAGCGGGAAGCGTTTTGCACGGTGACGGGGGGGACTTGGAGGTAGCCGAGATGGCCGCTCTTGAGCGCCATGACCTGCCAGCCGACGACGGACGTGTCGCCCGGCTGGCGAGGATCATACCGCCAACCGCCGCCCACGGGATCCTGAGCGTGGACGATGAAGTTGATCGCCTCCTGGGCCGGGCCGCGGAGGCCGCGGTCCTGGGTCATGCCGTAGGCCTCCGTGAGCGCGATGGCGGCGATGCCGTGGGAGTACATGTTGCCCCGGTCTCCTTCGTGGAGGCTGCCGCCCATGGAGCCGACGCGCATCTGGCGGACGAGGAAGTGCAGGCCGTTCTGCACCGTCCGCCGATACTGGCCCCGGCGGTGCGTCTGGCCGGCGCCGAGGAAGGGGAGCAGCGCCAGTCCCGTGGCCGCGTTTCGCGCATCCGCGGAGTTGCCCGGGTGGCGGCACCGTCCGTCGCACTGCGGCGCATGGTGGTGGGCGAAGGACCAGCCGCCGTCGGGCATCTGGTGCTCGGCCAACCAGCGGAGGGCCGCCGCCACCGCCCGCTCGCTGGCCACACTGCCGCCGCGGGCGAGCACGAGCTGCCGCCGCGCCTCTTCTCCCCGCCCGGTAAAGGCCTGCCCGGTGAACCCCCCGATGTCGGTCAGCAGCTCGCTCCGGGGGGCTGGAATGACCCCCATATCGGTGAGTTCGATCTTGGCGACCGCCGAGGCCACGTCGTCCACCGAGGCCACCTCGAGCGACTCCGGCGCCAGCGACGTCTCCACTTCGAAGAGCTCGGTAGGCGCCACCTCGAGGTTGAGGTCTTCGAGGGGCTCGTAGAGCTGGTCCAACTCCTCCCGCTGGCTGTCGTACGGGGCGATCACCAGCTCACGCATCCCCGCCGCCCGTTGCTCGGGCAGGTACCAGAGGGCCAGCAGCAGGAGGACGACCATGTGAACGACCATGCTCGCCAGCCAGCTCGGCGTCTGCCGCAGGACCTCGTGCAACCAGGCCGCCGATCCGAAGTACGCGGGAAACGACTCCGTCGCGGCAGCCGCGGCGGGGGGCATCCCCCCTTGGTCGCCACCCGCGGACGCGCCCGGCCGACCGGCCGCTGGGGTCCGAGCTGGCCCGGGCTCGGCAACGGGCTGAAGGGGGGGCGGTGCGGACGTCTGCACGGGGGACGCCGGCTGCGGCGCGGCCCGGTCACTCACGGGAGTACGCTCGGCCATGAAGGGGAGGAAACGGCGGAGGAACACCGAGGCTCTCGGCAGACAACACGGTAGAAGAAGATTCGGAACTACTTATTCAGTATAGCGTTGCGGTGACAGAGGCTCCACCCGCCGCAGGGGGGGTTCTCTGCCCCCGTTCGCGTATTCGTCCCTGGCTTGGGGGATTATTTCGGCCGTTGCGCTTTCGACAAGCTATGGTTACGCAAATGGCCGATTCCGACCGAACCGGGCCATGCGGCACTCCTGTTCAAGGCCGCTGCTTTGACCTAGACTGGAACGACGGTAACGGCCAGGATGCAGGTCTCGTTCGCAGGGAACCGCTCCTCCGTCGCTCCCGGACCCGAGGCGGCGTGGGGTCGCTCGGGCGGCCGGAGCAGCGGCGGAAGGACGCACACCCGTGTGGCCCCGCCTGTCGTGGGAACCCCGCTTCGTCGGACGAGTGGTTGCCGGCGAGGAATTCAGACCTTTTTCCGCAGGGAAGGAGTATTCCGTGTCCAACACACCCGAAAAGCCCGACCAGGAGACCCCCGCTCCCGCCACGGAGCCGCAATCGCAGACCGCAGCGGCACAGCAGGCGGCCGGTGCCGGCCAGCCGCAGCGCGTGCAAGTGGAACTGGATGACTCGCGCGCCAATACCGCCTATGCCAATTTCTGCCGCGTGACGGGAACGCCCGAGGAACTGATCGTCGATTTCGGCCTCAACCCCCAGCCGTTCGGCGTGCCCGGACACGCGATTCCCGTTACACAGCGGATCATCGTCAACTATTACACGGCCAAGCGGATGCTCCACGCCCTGAGCATGACGGTCCAGCGCCACGAGCAGATGTTCGGCGTGCTCGAGACCGACGTTCAGCGGCGGGTCCGCCCGGGAGCCATGCCTCCCCAGCAGCAGCAGCAACAACAACAGCGACCGGCCCAGTAATCCGCCGGCCCTCGCCGTTTGGCAGAGCGGGCAGTCCAGCCTATCCCCCCTCGCCCGTCGCGCCATGAGGGCCGCAGCGTGGCGGCCGCTCGCCGGGAACACGAGATGCTGCGCGGAAGCGCGGCGCGGGGTGAGGCCGCGGGTCTCACCGAGGTCTCGCCCCGTACGCTTTCCCGTACCTCCCACCGGCTCGAAGGTGCGGGCCGCGGACCGACGCAGCGATCGATGCGCACCATTTATCTCGACTACAACACGACCACGCCCGTCGCCACCGAGGTGCAGGAGGCCATGCTCCCCTTCCTCGGCGAACACTTCGGCGACCCGGAAAGCCCTCACCCCCTAGGTAGGGCATGCCGCGAGGCGGTCGAGGACGCCCGGTTGCGGGTAGCCCGCCTCATCGGGTGCGACCGTGACGAGATCGTCTTCACCTCGGGGGGGACCGAGGCCAATCACCTCGCCCTATTCGGCACGGTGATGCATTACGCCCCTTTGGGAAACGGGCATCTCGCCGTCTCGGTCCTGGAACACGCCTCCGTCCGCGCGCCGGCCGAAATGTTCGAGTCCTTCGGTTACGGGCTGACGCACATCGAGTGCAATGCCTCCGGCGCGATCACCCCCGAGTCGGTGGCCGCGGCCATCCAGCCCGACACCATCCTGGTGAGCATCGTCCACGCCGGCCAGGATCTGGGCACCGTACAACCGATCCGCAAGTTCGCCAACGTCTGCCACGAGCGGGGCGTCCTCCTCCACTGCGATGCCGCCCAGACCATCGGAAAAATCCCCGTCAGCATCCCGCAGCTGGGCGCCGATCTGGTGACCCTCTCCGGCCACAAGATGTATGCCCCCAAGGGCATCGGCGCCTTGTACGTCCGCCGCGGCGTCGTCATCGAACCGCTCTTCCGCGGTGGCGGCCAGGAGGGGGGGCTGCGTGCCGGCGCCCCGAACGTCCCCCACATCATCGCCCTGGGGCGGGCCGCCGCCTGGGCCGATGAAGGGCTCGAAGAATCGGTCGCCCACGTCGGTCAGCTCCGCGACCGCCTCGAGGGCCAGCTCTGCGAGGGCGTGGGCCCAGGATTGACGGTGCTGGGCGGGGGCGCGGAACGCCTGCCGAACACCCTGTCCGTCGCCTTCCCCGACGTGACCGGATCCGAACTGCTCCGCCGCACGCCGGAGCTCTGCGCCGCCGCGCTGCAACCACTCAGCCCCGGCGGCGGCACTTCCGGCGCCCTGGCCTTGGGGCTCTCCCCGATCGAGGCGAGCGGCGCCGTTCGCTTGAGCCTTGGCTGGTACACGTCCAGGAGCGAGGTCGATCGCGCCGCAGCACTGCTCCTGGCGGCGTGGGAGTCGCTCACGGGCCGCTAACGGCCGGTGCGCTGCTGCGCGGCGAAGTCGGCCTGCCGGGCCAGCATCATCGCCTGCTCGGCCTCCTGGATGCGGCCGGCCTTCTGGCAGATGAGGCTCAGGGCCACGTAGCTGAACGGGTCGTCGGCCTCGAGCTCGCAGACCTGCCGCGCATGCTCGACGGCCTCGTCATGCCGGCCCAGTTCCCCGAGATACACGCTCAGGGCCGCGTGCGCCAGCGCGTAGCTCGGTTCCTCCTCGAGCAGTGCCCGGAGCTTCTCCACCGCCGCCTCGACGCTGCCTCGTTCGTGCAGAGCAACGGCTTCGTCATACCTCGCTGCCATCGACGTCATCGAAACGAAACTCCTTGAATGAAATGCGTGTTGCGAAGCCTCCGCCGGCGGGCCGCCAACCACGGCGGGAAAATCACCGATGGGCGGCACGCGCCGCCCGTCGCGATGAGCATTAGGGGGCGATGCCGCGCGGCCTTTCCTATCCCTTGCCCCCTCGCGCCCGCCCAATTACCCCCAAGTGTATGCGGTGCGGCCGCGGGCGGCCAGGGCCGCACCGTCAGTGCAGCGGCAGTCAACTGCGGTCGCCCCGCACGTCATAGCACAAGAGCACGTCTTGGTCATCGCCTTTCGTACCCGGCGAGCGAAATGGGGGTGAACCGCTTCAGCAACGGGTAGAGGTTTCGCCCCGCGGGTATCGGCCGGCAGCGTCGATCTACGGCCTACGGCTGCCGGGAATGAGGGACCAAGGAGCCCGGTTGCCGCGGTTGGGCCTCGCGGCCGGTTCGAGGGATGACCAATTCCACACCGATGGGAAGCACGTCGGGCCGCGGCAAGAGCTCGCGATTCGCCTCATAGAGCTCATCGGCCCGCCCCGCCGATCCCAGATACCGTTCGGCGAGCGACTCGAGCGTGTCGCCATCCTCAATGACGTGCCACATTCCGCGACGGGCGGGGATCTCGGCAGCACGCAAACCAGGTAGGAAAGGATACGACCTAGATAGATTAGGGGGGTCCGCTGGTTCGAGGGGGGTGTCGGGGTCTGCGACCGACCCGGGCGAGCGGGATTCTCCCTCGGCCGGTTCGGTCGACCCGGCGGGCGGGATAATCGTTCTCGGGTACGCGGCACGCGCTTGCGGCGGAGCGATTTGCTCGCGGAGGACGAGATCACCGGAGCCGGCGCGCGCCTCCGGGGGAGTCTCGCCCCCGCGCTGGCGGAAGAGCATGGCCGTCGTCAGCCCCAGGGCAAGGACGGCAACTGCCAGAAGGATGTTCGGGCCGCGTTCCATAGACCAGATGGGTGGCTGGTGGCCTGTAGGACGGATCGCCCGATCCGTCCCCGCTCGGGGGCTGTGACTCGTAGGACGGATCGCCCGATCCGTCCCCGCTCGGGGGCTGTGACTCGTAGGACGAATCGCCCGATCCGACAGGGCCGGTGGCGGAACTTCCTCGCCTCCTCGCTAAGATTATCGGGATGAATTTCTACAGTTGTGCAGCGATTCGACCGACGCCGCGGCTGCATGCGGCCGCAGTGCATCGGCTCCTGCGGGCTCTGGCGGTCGTGCCTGCCAAGACGTCCGGTTTCGTGCCCGCCTGGACAACTGGGCAGGCCGGGGGAGAAGCGATATGATGGCGGTGGGTCGCGCCGTTCGCTCATGCCTCTCTCCCGCAATACTTCCGCCTCAATGCCTTCGCCCCCCCGCAATCGAACCGCTCCGCACCCCGAGGGGGAGCGGCTTCAGAAGCTCCTGGCGGCGGCCGGACTGGGGAGCCGCCGGCAGTGCGAGGAGCTCATCCTCGCCGGCCGTGTCGAGGTGGATCGCGAGGTGATCACCGAGCTGGGATGCCGCGTCGACCCGCGGCGGGCGGAGATTCGCGTGGACGGCGAGCTCGTCCGGCCCGCCCGGCCGGTCTATTACGCCCTCAACAAGCCGCCCGGCGTGGTCACGACCAACCGCGACCCCGGCGGCCGGCCCCGCGTGATCGATCTCGTCCCCAAGGACGTGCGGCTCTTCACCGTGGGGCGGCTCGACATGGCCAGCGAGGGCCTGCTCCTCCTCACCAACGACGGCGCGTGGGCCAACCGCTTGACGCACCCGCGGTACGGCATTCCCAAGACATACCGCGTGATGGTTGCCGGCCAGCCCACGCCGGAGGCGCTCGCCCGCCTCCGCAAGGGAGTGCACCTGGCCGAGGGCGTGGCCCGCCCTTCGCGGGTCACGGTCAAGAGCCGGCACAAGAGGAGCACCGTGGTGGAGGTCGTCCTGCGCGAGGGGCACAACCGCGAGATACGCCGCCTCTTTGCCCGCGTCGGCCACAAGGTGATGCGGCTGGTGCGGACCGCCGTGGGAACCGTTCGCCTGGGCAATCTCGGTCCCGGGGAATACCGGCGGTTGACGGCCGAAGAGATCCGCGCGCTCCACCAGCTCGCCACGGCGGGCGGGCAGCCACCCGGCGACCGCCCGGCCGACACCCCGCGGCGGAGCCGACGGCAACCGAAGCGGCAGCGCTAAGGCCGGCGCAGGAATCCGCGGCGGTCGGACAACGCCCAGCCCCCTTGCGGGCGGGAACGGCATCACCACACCCCCCCTGCGAGGCAGCGGGTCGCCCAAAACACCCAAGTACCATTCGAGATGCATCCCCTCCCCGCCACCACCCATTTTCCGGACCGCGCGGTATTCGAGACGGTCGCCATCGAGGAGAACGTCTGTATCGGCCGCGATACCTATCGCATCCGCTTCGCCTCGTCGCGGATGGCCGCCGCCTTCCTGCCGGGGCAGTTCCTCATGATGCGCCTAGCCGGCGAGGACGAACCTCTCCTGGGCCGCGCCCTGGCACTCTACGACGTGGTGCGTGATGCCCACGGCCGGCCGGCCGGCCTGGATATCGTCTATCTGACCTTGGGAAAGATGACTCGCCGGCTTGCGGGCTTGGGTGCCGGTGCGCGGCTCGAGGTCTGGGGACCGTTGGGAAACGGCTTCCCCCCGGCCGCGGCGGAGCACCTGGTAATGGTCGCCGGGGGAATCGGCCAGACGCCCTTCTTGGCCATGGCCAAAGAGGCGCTGGGGCTGGCCTACTACGGCACTCCACCCCGCCAGGTGCCGCAGGCGCGCTCCGCGACCTTGTGCTTTGGAGCGAAGACGGCGGACTTGCTCGGCGGCGTCGACGACTTCCGCGCCGCGGGCGTCGAGGTGCACCTGGCCACGGACGACGGTTCCCGCGGGCATCACGGCTTCGTGACCGAACTGGTGCGGCCGGTCGTCGAGCGGCTGGGACCCTCCGTGCGGATCGCCTGTTGCGGGCCGGAGGCGATGATGGCGGCCACGGCCCGCGTTGCCCGGGAGCTGGGAGTGCCCTGCCAGGTGTCGCTGGAGACGCCCATGGCCTGCGGCATCGGCATCTGCTTCAGTTGCGTAGCTCGCATCCGCGATGCCGGCGGCGGTTGGGACTACCGGCGGACCTGTGTCGAGGGCCCCGTCTTCGACGCCGAGGACGTCGTCTTCGACGAGCCCTGACGGGCACCGCGCCGTCAGGTCACCGGCTGGCCGTAGGCCGCCGGCCAGCGGTCGGTCCGCGAGAGGGCCAGGCCGGCGAGGGCGAGTTCGTGGGCCTCGTCGTCGGAGAGAGGCACCGCTCCCGCCACGGTCTCCGCAGCCCGCTCCAACTCGGCAACGTTCTTCACACCGATCACCGCCACATGCACGTTTCGCTGGAAGAGGGCGTAGCGGATGGCCCTCTCGTAATACTCGGCGGGGATGCGAAAGCCATTGATGCCCAGCTCGACGGCGCGGTGGATGATCCGCGCTACCTCTTCGCCGGCGACCTCCGGCCGCCAGAGCTGGCCGCAGCCGATACCCAATCGTGAGACCTTCGCTCCCGTCTCACCGAGCTCCACGCAGTCGATTTCCGGTGCCGCGTGCTCGGGGGCGTTCTGGCGGCCGAAAGCGGAGGAGGCCGCCATGGCGCCGAGCATCGCGCCAGTGCCTTTGACGAAGTCGCGCCGCGAGAGGCCTTGAGTCACTTCGTCCATCGGAATGTCTCCTCAGGGGATGGCGTGCGGCGCCGCGGCTTCCCGGGGATACGGCAGAGCGGGCCCTCCCGCGGCAATTCCCCGCGCTGCCAGTATACGCGATAGGCGCCGCGAATGCCCGGGACCAAGGAAGATTATCGGAGTCTCTGCGACTTTGGACATTCGGGCTGCATCCTGGGGGAGCACCGCCGTTGTTCCCGGGGGGGATCGTCCGTATACTTCCCATAGGTTCCGTTTTCCGGATCGCGTTGGGCCTGGAAGGCCGTCAGGGGCAGAAAACGTGGTGGCTGCCGCGTGCGCTGCCCTCAGGGGACTTCGGATATGCCGGGAGCGCCGCATCCCGCATCGATCTTCATCCTGCCATGGTCCACGACAAGCTTCGTCGCCGCATCGCCTCGGAAGCGGCCCGCCTCTTGTATTCCCGCGAAGAAAACGAATACTTCCGGGCCAAGTGGCTGGCTGCGCGGCGGGTATGTTCGCGTACCGTGCGCGCCGCCGAGCTCCCCACCAACCGGGAGGTCCGCGAAGAGATCCATCTTTTCGCGCGCGCGCACCGCGGCGAGCGCCGCGACGCCTTGCTCCGCGAGATGCGCCTTGCGGCGCTGGAGCTGATGCATCTCCTGCGGGGATTCCGCCCCCGGCTGGTGGGGCGGACGTTGACCGGGAGCGTGCGCCGCGGCTCGCAGATCGATCTCATGGCCTTCGCCGACGACCCTCGCGACGTGGCCGCCGCCCTGGCGGCACACGGCCTCGCCTGCGAAGTGGAGCCGCGGCCGCTCGGCAGGGACGGTCAGGTGAGACCGGTGACGCGGCTCCTCTTCGTCGACCGCTTCCCCGTCGCCGTCCTCGTCTACCGCGCCGCCGTGGCGCGCCGCCGCTTCCGCAGCGCGGCCACGGGGCGGCCGATCTCGCGGGCGAGCATCGGCGAGCTCGCGCGGCTCCTCTGCGACGCCCCCCCACACGTCCCACAACCTCAGACGGCCGCCGAAGCGACGGGGCCGGTGGACCGCTTCCTGGTCTACCAGATGCTCCTCTCCCCCCTGGAGAACGTGCGGCAGAGCCCGCAGCGCCATCCCGAAGGCGATGCCCTCTACCACAGCCTCCAGGTGTTCGACCTCGCCCGCGAGGCGATTCCCTACGACGAGGAGTTCCTCCTGGCGGCCCTCCTGCACGACGTCGGCAAGGCGATCGACCCGAAGGACCACGTTCGCGCGGGCCTCGAGGCGCTCGACGGCTTCATTACGCCGCGCACGGCATGGTTCATCGAACAGAAGCGCGCAGGCCTCGACCTCATCGAGGGGACGATCGGCCGCCGCGCGCGCCGCCGTCTCGAGGCTGCCGAAGACTACGACGAACTGCTCCTCCTCGCCCGCTGCGACCGCGCCGGCCGCCGCCGCGGCGTCGCCACGGCGGATGTGGAGGATGCCTTGCATTATCTCCGCGAGCTGGCCGAAATGTGCGGCTGATCGCGGCACCGGGGAGCGGCTCTAGACCTCCTCGGGCACGACGTAGGGAGGCCGGTGGTTGGGATTGAACCATATCGCCGCGTCCCCTGTCCAGCACGATCGAGGGAAAACAACCGCGCTCCCTGTGGCAAAACGATCTTTCCTCCCCGGGGCCGGCCCGTTATGATCTCCGCCCCAAAAGGTGATCGATGCAGACAAAAGCTTGCCTTCCTAAAAAAGCTGCCATTGCTGCCTGGTGCCCGCCGTGTCGCTGCCTCGCCGCGGCGTTCGTAACGTTCTGCGCCGTCGCGGGGCTGCTCGTCCTCCCCTTGCCGACGGCCTGGGGCGGCGAATCCGCCGCCGGCTGGCCCGTACGCCTCCTCACCTACAACGAGCCGGTCCCCATCCCAACCCTCGGTGGGTCGCAGCTCTGGGCGGACGAGCTCCTGTACCACGACTGGCGCATCCAGCGGAACTGCCTCACCGGGCACTACCGACTCCTCGACGGCGCGAACCGCCGCCACGCCTCGGGCAGCTTCGCTTCCTGCCACCTCGCCCTAGGCGAAATCCGGCGCCGGCAGGATACTCCCCCCATGACCGGCGAGGTGGTGATCCTCGTCCACGGGCTGTTCAATACCCGCAGCTCGATGCGGCTCCTGGGCGCCTACCTCGAGCGCCACGGTGCCATGACGGTCCTCTACTTCGAGTACCCCAGCACGCGAGGGGGTATCGAAGACCACGCTGCCAGCCTGGCGCGGGTCGTGGAGCATCTCGACGAGGCCGAAGGCATCCACTTCGTCGGCCACAGCATGGGGAATCTCGTGGTCCGCTACTACCTGGCCCGCGCCGACGGCAACGCGGAAGGCCCCGGTCTCGATCCGCGGATCGGCCGCTTCCTGATGATCGCCCCGCCGAACCATGGCGCGGATGCCGCCGATCTCTTCGCCGATTGGCGTCTTGCCCGCCGCGTTGCCGGCAAGTCGCTCGATCAGCTCGGACCCCATTGGCCCTGGCTCGAAGCGGCATTGGGCACGCCGCCCCGCTCCTTCGCCATCATTGCCGGCGGACTGGACAACCGCACGGGCTTCAATCCCCTGATTGCCGGCGACGACGACGGCCTCGTGAGCATCGACGACGCCTATCTCCCCGGCGCGGAAGACTTCGTGGTCGTCCCGGCCACCCACTCGATGCTCCTTGTGGATCGCCGGGTCATGGCCCACGCCGTCCACTTCCTCCGCTACGGCCGCTTCGCCGAGTGATCGCCGCGGCTCACACGGCGGGCAGCTCGAACCCGGCGCGCCGCGGCGGCGCCAATAGTGCGGCTGCTTCCGCATCGCCGCGAATCGTCTCCTTCTCTCCAACCCAGTGGAGCGATCTTCCCGTACGGTAGGCGATGTTCGCCAACTGGCAGCAGACGGTGGCCCGGTGGCTCTCCTCCAGGGCGAGCGGCGGCCGCCGCCCCTGCTTGACGCAGTCGACGAAGAGGCGCTGCCAGGGACCGTCGAGTTCGCCTGGCGGCCCTCCTTCTCGGTAATACGGGTTGCAGGTGGCCCGCTCGACAGGCTCGCCCATGCCGCGGTCCTCCCAGAGCGAGAAACCGTAGCGGTCCAAGACCAGCGTGGCCTCGTTGCCGTGGAAGGCGATACCGTGGTGGTTCGGCCGCGGAAAGACCGCATGGAAGTTGTTGAAGCCCCGGTACCGGTACTGCATCACCCAGTCGGAGAACCGCCACGAGGCTTCGATCGTGTCCGGGGTATCGGCCAGATCGTCGACCACCAGCTTGCCGCCGAGACATCCCACCTGCGTGGGCGCATCTTCGCCCATCACCCAGAGGATGATGTCGACGTGGTGCACGGCCCAGTTGGTGAGCATGCCCCCGCTGTAATCGAACCACCACGAGCTGGCCAGCCGGGCGGGGTTGAAGGGGACTGCCGGGGCGGGGCCGAGCCACCTGTCCCAATGGAGCCCCGCCGGCGGCTCGCCGTCGGCTGCGCGGCCCACGCGGCCGCGGGTGTTGTGGTAGTTCCAGCACTCGACCAGGGCCACCTTCCCCAGCCGGCCCGACCGGACCAGTTCGCGGGCCCTCTGGTAATGGCTGCCGGCGCGCTGCTGCGTCCCCATCATGGCGACCACGCCCCCCTGCTCCACGGCCTGCACCATCGCCCTCCCCTCGGCCACCGAGTAGGAGAGCGGCTTCTCGACAAAGATGTCCTTACCCGCCTGGGCGGCGTGGATCGTGGGCAGCCCGTGCCAGTGTTCCGTGGTCGAAATCCACACGGCATCTACGTCCCGGCGGTCCAGCAGGCGGCGGTAGTCGATCGTCCTCTCGGGGCCCGGCCGCGGCGGCCCCGCAGCGGCGAGCACCTCGGCCGTCCGTTCCATGCGGTCCTCGTACACGTCGCACACCACCGGATAATCGACGTCCTCCCAGTGGCGCATGAACTCGAGCATCTGCCGCATGCGGCCCCCGCAGCCGATCAGGCCGACGCGGAGCCGCTCCGCGGCCGCGGGCCCCCCCGCCGCCCTCACGGCGGGTACGGCTGCCACCGCGGCTGCGGCAGCGCCCTGTTGCACGAAGCGACGGCGGCCGAGCGTTGCTCCCATGGCTGGACTCCTCTCGCGTTTCGGTAAGGTGATCGCGCACTTCCGTGGGATGGTCTTTCCCACCGCGCAGCCTCCGCCGGCCATTGTAACCGCCCGCCAGGGCCGCCGCAGCAAAGCCCCCGGGCCCTTCGCACGGGCCCACCATTCCCCCCGAGGATATAATGCCGCCGAAGGCCGTCCGGCAGCCGTTGCTCCGCCGGGACGGGTCGGGCGACGTGCCGCCGCCCACCGCCCCGCCCGTGGACGGGGCGCCGAGAGGACCACTCCTTAAGCCCGTTCTCCGTCAACCCCAGATCACCACGATGACCGAACACCGCATCGAGCGCGATTCCATGGGCGAGGTCCGCCTCCCCGCCGACGCCTACTACGGCGCCCAGACGCAACGGGCCGTGGAGAATTTCCCCATCTCCGGCCGCCCCTTGCCCGCCGAGCTGATTCGTGCCCTGGGGCTGGTCAAATGGGCCGCCGCCAAGGCCAACAATTCCCTGGGCAAGCTGACCGGTTCGGGAAAGCAGCCCCTGAACCGGACGGAGGTGGAGGGGCTGCTCGCCGCCTGCCGCGAGGTCGCCGAGGGCCGCCTCGACGACCAGTTCCCCATCGACGTCTACCAGACCGGCTCGGGCACCTCGAGCAACATGAATGCCAACGAGGTGATCGCCAACCGCGCCATCGAGCTCTGCGGGGGCGACCGGCTGCGGCCCGAGAAGCCGATCCACCCGAACGACCACGTCAACATGGGGCAGAGCACCAACGACATCTTCCCCACGGCCATTCACGTGGCCCTGGCCCTGGCGATCCGCGACCGGCTGCTCCCCGCCCTGCGCGACTGCCGCGGCCGGCTGGCCGAGCAGGCGGAACGGTGGCAGGAGATTCTCAAGATCGGGCGGACGCACCTGGCCGACGCCACGCCCCTGACCCTGGGACAGGAAATCGGCGGCCTGGCCCGCCAGTTGGAGCTCGCCGCCGGCCGGGCCCAGCGGGCCGTCGAGGCGGTGCTCGAGCTTCCCGCCGGAGGCACCGCCGTGGGGAGCGGCATCAACACCCACCCCGAGTTCGGCCGCCGCGTTAGCGAAGCCCTGGCCGAAGAGACCTCCCTCGCCTTCGTCGAGGCCGCCGATCACTTCGAGGCCAACGCGCAGCGCGACGGCCTGGTCGAGGCCCACGCCCAGATCAAGGCGGTGGCCACCAGTCTCTTCGCCGTGGCCAACAACATCCGCTGGCTCGCCTCCGGACCTCGCTGCGGCTTCTACGAGGTGATCCTCCCCGACCTGCAGCCGGGCAGCTCGATCATGCCCGGCAAGGTCAACCCGGTCCTTTGCGAAGCCCTCATGCAGGCCGCCGCCCGCGTCGTGGGCAACGACCAGACGATCACCCTCTGCGGTGCCGCCGGCGGCCAGTTCCAGCTCAACGTCATGATGCCCGTCATGGCCGAATGCGCCCTGGAAAGCGTGCGGCTCCTGGCCGCCGCTATCGCGGTCTTCACCGAGCGGTGCCTGGCCGGCATGGAGGCCAACGCCGCCGCCTGCGAGGCCGCCGTGGAGAAGAGCCTCGCCCTGGTCACCGGCCTGAACCCGTTTGTCGGCTACGAGCAGGCCGCCGCGCTGGCCAAGGAGGCCTTCCAGACGGGCAAGACGATCCGCGAGCTCTGCCGCGAGAAGCGCGTCCTTGCCGACGACCAGCTCGATGCGGCCCTCGACCCCCGGCGGATGACGCGCCCCGAGAAGCCGTAGGCCGTCCCTGCCCGGTTTCGCTGGGCCCGACGGCTGCACCGAAAGTGCCTTCCGCCAGGTGAAGCAGCCGTGCCGGCTGCGGTGCGCCGATCGCTGGAACGGTGCGGCGGCGGGGGTTATCATGGCGGCGGACGTGGTCCGTTGTCGCGTCACGCATCGCTCGCTCCAGGAGGCCCCCCCATGTCGCCCACGCCCTCTCCCCGCCGCTCCCTCGCCCGCCGCACCTTCCTCGCCGGCGCCGCGGCCGGCACGGTGACCATCCTCAACCCGGGCCTCGTCCGCGGCAGCGCTGCCAACGAAACGGTCCGCCTGGGTCTGGTAGGCTGCGGGGGACGGGGCAACTGGCTCGGCAACCTCTTCAACCGCCACGGCAAGTACCGCTGGACGGCTCTGGCCGACTTCTTCCCGGACCGCCTCGACGCCGTGGGCGACCGGCTGGAGGTTCCCGCCGACCGCCGCTTCCCCGGCCTCGACGGGTACCGGCGGCTCCTGGAGGCCGAGGTCGACGCCGTGGTCATCCAGACCCCGCCCTACTTCCATCCCGAGCAGGCCGAGGACTCGGTGGCTGCGGGCAAGCACGTCTTCCTCTCCAAGCCGGTGGCCGTCGACGTCCCCGGCTGCAAGAGCATCGCCGCTTCCGGTGCCAAGGCAGGGGAGGAGGGACTGGTCTACCTGGTCGATTTCCAGACCCGGGCCTGCCCCCTCTACCGCGAGGCGCTCGCCCGCGTCCACCGCGGCGAGATCGGCCGGCTCATCCTGGGCGAGTCCCACTACCCCTGGGCCGGCGGCGGGCGGGGTGCGCCGCCGGCGGACACCGCCGACCGCCTCCGCCACTGGTACTTCGTCAAGGAGCTCTCCGGCGACTTCGTCGTCGAACAGGCCATCCACGTCCTCGACGTGGCCACCTGGATCGCCGATGCCGACCCCATCCAGGCCGTAGGCACCGGCGGCCGGCTGGTCCGCCACCCGGAGAGCATCTGGGACCACTTCGCCGCGCTGATCGACTTCCCCGAGGACTTCCGCCTCACCTTCGCCGCCATCCAGTCGATCCCGGGGGTGAAGGACGAGATCCGCTGCCGCGTCTTCGGCGCCGACGGGGTCATCGATACCGACTATTTCGGCGAGGTCTGGATCCGGGGCAACCAGCCTTTCGAGGGCGGACATACCGGCAATCTGTACACCACCGGCGCCGAGACGAACATCGCCGAGTTCCACCAGGCGATCCTCGACGGCGATGCCTCCAACCCCACCGTGGCCCCTTCGGTCCGCTCCAACCTTACGGCCATCCTCGCCCGCGAGGCCGGCTACGCCCGCGGCACGATCACCTGGGAAGCCCTCCTCGCCGACACCACGGTCCTCGAGCCCGATCTGCGAGGCGTCGAGTAGAATAAAGAGACGAGCCGCCGCAAACCAGGGGGGATGGCTCGCTGGCGGCTCGTGGGGGGTTCTCGATATCCGCCGGGCAGCCGCCGTCAGACGGCGGCGGCAGCCTTGGTGCGGAAGCGGCTCACCAGGTCGCGGAGGCCGGAAGCCTGGGCGCCGAGCTCCTCGCTGCTGGAGGCCATCTCCTCGCTGCCCGCCGCCGACTTCTCGGTGACCTCGGCGACGCCCTGAATCGCCTTGGAGACCTCGTCGGCGCTGGCGGCCTGCTCCACGGCCGCGGCGGCGATCTCGGAGATGCGGACGGCCGTAGTCTCCACACCCTCGACGATCTGCCGCAGCGAGGTTCCCGTCTGCTCGCTGAGCTGGGCCCCTTCCTCGACGCGGCGGGTCGATTCCTTGATGAGCGTGGAAATCTCCCCGGCCGCCTGGTTGGAGCGCTCGGCGAGCTTGCGGACCTCGTCGGCCACCACGGCGAATCCCATGCCGTGCTCGCCGGCGCGGGCCGCCTCGATGGCGGCATTGAGCGCCAGGAGGTTCGTCTGGCTGGCGATCTCGGAGATCACCTGGATGATCTCGCTGATCTGCTGCGAGCTGGTGCGGATCAGCTCCATGGCCTCGACCGACTTCTGCACCGCCTGCCCCCCCTGCTCGGCGAGGCTGTTCGTCTGCTTGGCCATGCGGTCGGCCTCCAGGGCGCTCTCCTTGACGCCGCCGATGGAGCGGGCCAACTCCTCGATGGAGGCGGTCATCTCCTCGACGCTGGAGCTCTGCTCCTGGGCACCCTGGGCCAGCGTCTGCGACGACTCGGCGATCACCCGCGAGCCCTCGGTGAACTGGGCGGCACTCTCGCTGACCTCGCCGATGACCGTGGCCAGATCCTTGAGCATGGTGCGGATGCCCCCGGCCAATTCGTCGACGGCCTCGCTCCCCTCGACGCGGACATCCTTGGTGAGGTCGCCCTGGGCGGCAGCGGCCACGACCTCGAGCAGGTGGTCCACCTTGCGGCGGAGCTCCTCGGCCTTGCGGCGCTCGGCCTCGGCCTTCTGGCGATCCTGCTCGGCTTCCTCCTCCTGGCGGCGGCGTTCCTCCTCCATCCGCTCGCGTTCGCGCTGCGCTTCTTCTTCCTGGCGCTTGCGTTCGGCTTCGGCCTGGCGGCGCTCCATTTCGGCGCGTTCTTCCTGGGCCTTCTTTTCGCGTTCGGCGGCTTCCTGAACTTCGGCCATCGCCTGGCCCGTGGCGGCGATGGAGGCATTGAGCGACTGGGCCATCTGACCCACCTCATCCTTGGTGTCGACGTTCAACCGCTGCGTGTAGTCGCCAGCGGCGAAGGCCTTGAGCACTTCGAGGGCCATGTTCAGAGGATGGGCGATGCAGCGGGCGATGAAGTAGCCCAGGCCCATCGCCGCGATAATCCCCAGAACGATGGTGGCGATCATGAGGTTGCGGGCCCGCTGGTAGTCGGCGTCGGCCGCAGCGGCCTCCTCTTCCGCCAGTTCGACCTTGGCAAGGCCCATGTCGGTGAAGAGCTCGTCCAGGCGGTTCGCCACCGCGCGCCCCTCGGCGATGAGGGCCACGGCCTCGTCCTGGCGTTCTTCTTCGGCCCGCTGTACGGTCTGTCTCACCAGGCCGAGGTACTCCGGCAGCAGGTCGTTCGCCTCGGTCACCATGGCCTGGACCTCCTCGGCGACGGTCCGCTCGGCGAAGGCATCGAGGTGTTCCCGCAGGTCCGCCGCGTACTCGTCGATCCGCTGCGCTTGGCGCTCGCGCTCATCGTCTTCCAGAACCGCCTGGCGGACGGCGCGGCCGACGTAGATGAGGTTGGCATTGGCGTCCTTGACCTCGGAGAGGCCGATCAGGTCCCGCTCGTACATCTCCTCCATCATGTCGTGGAGGTTGACCATGCCGCGGATCCCCATGTAGCCGACGAAGCCCATCGTCGCGCAGATCAAAGAGAATCCCAGGGTAAGCTTCTTGATGGTGGTGAGATTGTAGAACCACGCCATTGTCTTCGTTCCTCCTACTCGCGGTGATTGCATTACACCCGGTGCCCTGCTGCGTCGTCCATCATGCGGGGCCAGGAATCGACAAAGCTGACTGAATGCGTCCTGCTTCGTTGCCGCCCGCAGCCTCGACGGATCGCCGCAATCGCAAAGGCGGAGACGCCAGGGGCGCGTGGAGTTAACGGGGGCCGCGTCAGGAGCATATAGCTTTGCAACAAGCCGCGAACCACACGGGCCGTGGAAAACCACGTCGCCGTGCGGTAAATACCACGGTTTCCAGCGGAGATTCACCGTACTATTGCCGTTGCCCACCGCAGGCATGGGGTGCGATCGTGTGGGCTGCCGTCCCCTCGCAAGGTGTAGCCGACCGCGTTCGCCGGTACTGCACCTCGTTGGTGCGCTTTCTCCCCGTCTCGTCCGCTCGTTGCGCAAGCGAGCGAGAAGGGGAAGCTGCCGGTGAATCAACGGTTCCGGGCACCCGGTGCCGCGGCGATCGGCTCGCCGGCGGCGAGCCGTTGCCACAGGGGGCGGAGGCCTTCGACCGCCTCGGCCGAGAGGGGATCGGCGGCGTAGGCGGCGCGGCTGTAGAGATCGGCGAGGGTCCGCAGCGGCGCGCCGAGGCGGCGGTGCCGCGCCGTTACTTGGCGGGCGAATTCGAGCGGGGTTTGCTCGGGCAACCGCGCGCAGCCCCGCTCGCGGGCCCAAGCCTCGAGAGCCTGGAAGCTGTAACGGACGACCTCGGCCGGTGGGACCGCCCGGGCAAGCCCGCTGCGGAACGGATCGGGAAAATCGGCAAAGGGCCGCGGGGCGCTGTCCGTTTCGGACGGTTCTCCCGCCACACCGCCCGTCGCCGCCGCGGCCCCGCCGAAAAGCCGTGCCCAGAGGCTGCGCAGCGTCGAGAGCCATTCCGTCAAAGCGGCGCGAATCGGCTCACGACACCGGATCACACCATAGACGGCCGCGGCCAGCAAGGCCGCGTAGAAGGCCCACTTCAAGAGCGCCGCGAGCCAACCACCCACGCTCAACTCGGGAAGGCGCCAGGACGACGGTTGGCGCGGCGACGACTGCTCGGTGGGCGCGCTCGCTTGCGGCGACCGCGTCTCGCTTGCGGACGCCTCGGCGGTCTCCTCTGCGGGACCGTCGCTGCGGTCGCCCTCGCCGGTCGGGCGACGATCGCCGCCCGGCGCCTGCTCCCCCGCCTCGGCCGCCGGCGATGCCGTGCCCTCGCCGTTGTCCGCCTCGCTATCGCCGGCGCCTTCGTCGCCGTCGGCGGCTCCGGCGCGCCCCGAAGCCTCGGCATCCGCCGCAGCACCCTCGTCTCCCTCCTCGTCGTGGGCGGTTCCGCCGGAAGCCTCGTCCTCGCCCTCCCGTCCCGGGCCCGGGACGGATTCCGCCTCTTCCGGGGCCTCGCCGGGAACGCGGCGGGCATCGTCGCGGTCGGCCTCCGCCCCCTCGCGGCCCGTTCCGTAGCGCGACGCCCGCTGATCCGCCGAGACGACGGGGACGGGGACCTGGGAAAGGGCGATCTCGGCGTTCGGCCGCGGCAGGAGCATCGCCACGAACATGATCACCGCGACAAGCCCCCCGCCGCTGGCGAGCCAGACGCCGGCCATCCCGGCCGGCATCACCAGCTTCCGCCGCCGCAGGTAGCGCCGCAGACGCAGGAAGCTCGTCGTCAGCAAGAGCCCCATCCCGCTGGCCACGTAGGCACAGAGGAGAAAAAAGACGTGCTGCCGCCGCACCGCGTCGTCGGCGGGGATGAGGAGTTGCCCGAGCCCGAAGAGCGGCAGCGCGGCCAGCGAGAAGAAGACGACCGTGGCGCCGGGCGTCCGCCGCCGCGGCTTCGCCCCCGGCGCGATCACCGCGG
>SLBP01000047.1:0-24782 GCA_007126245.1 Planctomycetales bacterium | reverse complement strand
CCGCCGCCGCAACTTCACCGCGCTCCGTGATGCCCGCCGTTGATCTGCCGCACGTGGGGCGCTCATGGCAACCTCCGGGTTTCTCGCGGTGCCCAAGGGATGTTGGCGGCCGGCGCCGGGCAGCCCGAGGCGGCGCCGCGGCCGCCGGCAGCTCCGTTTCAGATTACGATCTCCTGCTTCTCGACGTCGAAGCGGGCCACGCGGTTTTCGCGGTAGCCGAGGATGGCCATGTTCAGCGGGGCCTGAACGCGGGCGGCGATGTCCACGGGGCTCAAGGGACGCTCGCGGCTGGCGACGCAGTCGACGAAGTCGACCCAGAGCTTGTGCGTGTCGCCGTGGCCGGCCCAGGGAATGACGTGCGCTGGCTCGGCGGCGTCGTGGGGCGTGATGGTGATCCCCCGCCCCTCGAAGGCCAGGGTGCCGTCGGTGCCGCGGACGAAGGTGCTGCAGCCGGTGGCGTTGGAGAGGCTGTTCATGAGCACCACGCTCGGGCCGCCCGCGTAGTCGATCGTCATGTTGAACGTATCGGGGACCTCGCGGAGATCGTTGTACTGGAACATGCCTCCGGAACCCACGACACGCTCGGGGAAGTCGGCCCGCAGCAGCCGGAAGAGCGGCGTGAAGGTGTGCACCAGGAGATCCGTGGCCGGCCCGCCGGAGTAGTCCCAGTAGAGCCGCCACTGGAAGAACCGCGAGACGCTGAAGGGGACCTGCGGGGCATCGCCGAGGAACTGCTCCCAGTCGAGGTCGGGGCCGGGCTGTGCCTGGGGATCCGGGATGGGCATCCGCTCGCCCCAGTCGCCGCGGCGGAAGTAGCCGGCCTGGATGTGGACGATCTTGCCGATCACGTTCTCTTCGTGGATCAGGCGGTGGGCCTCGGCGTAGGAGTCGTCGGCCATGTACTGGGTGCCCACCTGGACGATGCGGCCGTGCGAGGCGGCCTCTTCGGCCAGTTGCCGGGCCAGGGAGAACTGCAGCCAGTGCGTGAGCGGTTTTTCGACGAAGACGTCCTTGCCGGCCCGCACGGCGTCGAGGGCCTGCTGGGCGTGGTGGCGGTCGGGCGAGGCGATGCACACCAGATCGACGTGGGGATCGGCGAGCAAATCGCGGTAGTCTCGGTAGATGGTGGCGCCGCCGGCGCGGGCGGCGGCGGCCTCGACGCGGGGGCGGTAGACGTCGCAGACGGCCACGGGCCGCAGGCGGCCCGCTTCGGCGAGCCGGTTCACGATGTCGATATGGGCGTTGCAGCGCCCGCCCGTGCCGATGAAGCCCACGCCGGGCCGGTCGTTGGCTCCGGCGGCAGTCTCCTCGGCGACGCTCACGCGGGCCAGGGCAGCGGCGCCGGCCAGGGCGCCCGTCTCCTTGAGGAACGACCTGCGGGGCAGGCGGGGTTCGGTCTTCGGCTGAGCATCGGTCATGTCAGGGCTCCCGGTGCGCCCAGCCGGCGGCAGCCGGCTTCACACGGCGCGAGGTGATCGAAGGCCTGCTCGGCGCGCAGGCCGGAGCGGCCCACGGCGGCCGCCCCTGGCACCCAGTATCACGACGCCGCCGGGCGGTGTCAATTTTCCCGCGGCGCTCAGTACAGCCCGAGCACATCGGCCATGGCGTACCGTCCCGGAGGTTTCCCGGCCAGGTACTTGGCCGCTGCCAGGGCGCCGGCGGCGTAGCAGTCGCGGCTGGTGGCCTTCACGGAGAGTTCCACGGCCTCGCCCAGCAGGGCGAAGAGGATGGTATGCTCGCCGGGGTTATCGCCGCCGCGGACGGCGTGGTAGCCGATCTCGCCGTGGGGGCGCTTCCCCGCGCGCCCCTCGCGGCCGTGGCGGTGGGCGATCTGTCCCATCTCGGCGGCGATCTCGGCACCGAACTTCAGCGCCGTGCCGCTGGGGGCATCCTCCTTGAAGCGGTGGTGCCGCTCGATGATCTCGACGTCGGCGTCCTGGTCCTTGAGGGCCGCGGCGGCCTTCCGGGCCAGGAGCATGGCGAGGTTCACCGCCAGGCTGGTGTTGGGCGCCACGAGGAGGGCTATCCGCTCGGCGGCCTGGTCGAGCCGCAGCGCCAGGGCATTGTCGAGGCCGGTGGTGGCCACCAGCAGGGCCAGCCCCCGGTCCAGGGCGGCGTCGAGGATCCGCGCCGTCCCTGCCGGCGTGGAGAAGTCCACGATCACGTCGGCTTCGGCCTCGAAGGCTTCGCCCAGCGTCAGCCCTCGCGGCCCGATACCGGCCACGGCGCCGGCGTCCTCGCCGAGGCGCGGGTCCCCCGCGGCCTCGAGGGCCGCGACCACGGCAAGGTCCCGGTCCTCGCTCGCCAGGGCGAACAGCCGCCGCCCCATCCGTCCTGCGGCGCCCTGGATCACGATGCGGGTCTTTCGTGCGCTAGGCATGGCAAGATCTGCTCCGGGGGGTGTCGCCGTGGCGGGCTACCCGTACAGCCGGATGGCCTTGATGATGTCGTCGACGTCGTTGGAGACGGCCACGGCGCGGTTGGCGAAGGCGGCGCGGCGGACGCCGCGGCTGCCGAGCACCTCATTGAACTGCTCCTGGTCGGTGGTGTGGTAGGCCACCGTGGCCGTGGGATCCTTGAGCTGGTGGCCGGTGAGGATACACACGACCTGCTCGTCGGGATCGATGACGCCCTCCTCGACCAGCCGCCGTGTCCCCGCCACCGAGGCGGCGCTGGCCGGCTCGCACCCCAGGCCGTTGGTGCCGACCTGGGCCTTGGCGTCGAGGATTTCCTGGTCGCTCACCGCCCGCACCACCCCCCGGCACACGTCCAGGGCCCGCAGGCACTTGCTGAGGTTCACCGGGCGGTTGATTTCGATGGCGCTGGCGATCGTCGAGGCCCGCCGCTTCTGCGCCTCCATCTCGCCGTAGTAGGCGGCCACGGCGTTCGCCTCCGGGCTCCCTCCGGCCCAGGCCACGCCGTACCGCCCCACGAGGTCGTGGAGCGTAGCCGCCCCGGCGGCATTGATCACCGCGAGGCGGGGAACCCGGTCGATGAGGCCGAGCTGCTCGAGCTCCAGGAACGCCTTGCCGAAGGCGCTCGAATTGCCCAGGTTTCCGCCCGGAACCACGATCCAATCGGGTACCTTCCAGGCGAGCCGCTCGAGCACGCGGTACATGATGGTCTTCTGCCCTTCGAGGCGGAAGGGGTTTACGCTGTTGACCAGGTAGATGCCCAGCTCGCGGGAGACCTCCTGGACGCGAGCCATGGCGTCGTCAAAATCGCCGGCGATCTGGATCGTCAGGGCACCGAAGTCGAGGGCCTGGGAGAGCTTGCCGTAGGCGATCTTCCCCGAGCCGACGAAGATCACGGCCTTCATCAGGCGGGTGACCGAGCAATAGAGGGCCAGCGAGGCGCTCGTGTTCCCCGTCGAGGCGCAGGCCGCCCGCTCGGCGCCGATCACGCGGGCGTGGGTGAAGGCGGCCGACATGCCGTTGTCCTTGAAGCTCCCCGAGGGGTTCATCCCCTCGTACTGGAGGAACAGCCGTCCCGGCTTCAACCCCGCGTACCGGCCCACGCCGTCGGCCTGCTGCAAGATCGTCTGCCCCTCCCCCACGGTGACGCACTGATCGAGGGGCGCAAAGGGCAGCAGCTCGTGGAACCGCCACACGCCGCTGAAGGCATGGGGCTCGCCGCGCCGCGCCCACTTCGCCTCGAAGGCCTGGAGTGTCGCGGGGACCGGGAGGCGGTCCCAGTCGTAGGCCACGTCGAGGAGGCTGCCGCACCTCGGGCAGGCGACGTGCACCTCCTCGACTCCGTAGCTCGCCCCGCAGGCCGGGGTGATGCACTTCTGAAAGGAACCCTCAGTCGCGTCGATGGCCGTGCTCGCTCGAAAAAGGACCTCGGTTTTTTGCCACCCCTCCCCGGAGGACGTCGCCGAAGCACCGCCGGGCGACGGCGCTTCAATCTAAGGCAACCGGCGTACCCCCGCAAGCCGCGCGGGGACGGCCGCGCCGGCCGTTTGACAGCCGCGGGGGCGCCATTTAAGATAGGTTTTCTCGGCTGCCCCGGCCAGGGGCCGGCCTGCGACGACGACAGCGGAGACAGTGTCATGGCTTCATTGAAGAAGACGGAACTGGACGATTACCGGCAGCGTTTGCTGGCCCTGCGGGCCCGGCTCCGCGGAGACGTCTCCCAGATGGCCGACGCGGCACTGAACAAGCGCCGCAGCGAGGCCAACGGTGACCTCTCCAGCATGCCCATCCATATGGCGGACATCGGCAGCGACAACTTCGAGCAGGAATTCACCCTTCATCTCATGCAGAATGAAGAGGGCGCCCTGGCGATGATCGAGGCCGCGCTGGACCGTGTCGAAGACGGCACTTACGGCACCTGCGAGGAGTGCGGGACGCGGATTCCCAAAGTCCGACTGAATGCCATCCCCTACGCGAGCATGTGTATCAAGTGCGCTTCGGCTCGTGAGCAAGGATGATCGGGGGCCCACCATGCCGGCGGTCCCGGCCAGCCGCTATTGCGCCTTCTTCGCCATCGCGCTCTTAGGCTGCGCGGCGGATCTGGCTACGAAGAGTTGGATCTTCGCCGAGCTGGGCCTCCCCAGCGGCGCCGTCTGGTGGCTGTGGGAAGGGGTCGTGGGCTTTCAGACGAGCCTCAACGAAGGTGCGCTCTTCGGCATCGGGCAGGGCTGGGTGGCCCTTTTCGCCACCCTCTCCGTGGCGGCCGCCGCCGGCATCCTTGCCTGGCTCTTCTACGGGGGCGCCGCCCACGACCGCCTGCTCCTGGTGGCCCTCGGCTGCGTCACGGCGGGCATCCTGGGAAACCTCTACGACCGCCTCGGGCTCCACGGTCTCACCTGGCCGGCCGGGCATCCCGCCCAGGGCGAACCGATCTACGCCGTCCGCGACTGGATTCTGGTGATGATCGGCACCTGGCCCTGGCCGACTTTCAACATCGCCGATTCCCTCCTCGTCTGCGGCGCCGGCCTCCTCATCTGGCACGCGTTCCGCCACGACCTGGCACCTCGCCCACCGGATGCGGCCCCGGAAAGACGTGGGTAAACCGGCTTTGCCCGGTGGCTTTGCCGGCGGGGGGGCCGACAACAAACAGGGATCGTCGAGGGCTGTGAGGAGCCGCCGCCCGAACGGGAGCCACCTCCCGGGCGGCCGCCGGTGGCGGGCCGCATCGACCAGTCCACCGGCCGCCGCCGCAATCGGAGGGGGATATGGGGGGCGGATGCCTAGATGTCGTAATAGAGGCAGAACTCGTAGGGGTGAGGACGGAGCCGGACGGCATCGACCTCGCGGACCGTCTTGTACCAGATCCAGGTGTCGATCACGTCGGGGGTGAAGACGTCGCCGCGGAGGAGGAACTCGTGGTCGGCGCGGAGCGCCGCCAGCGCCTCGTCCAGCGAGCCGGGAGTCTTGGGAACCGCCTCCAGCTCTTCCGGCTCCAAGTCGTAAATGTCCTTGTCGAGCGGCTCCCCGGGATCGATCTTGTTCTGGATGCCGTCGATCAAGGCCATGAGCATGGCCGCGAAGGCCAGGTAGGGGTTGCAGCTCGGGTCCGGGCAGCGGAACTCGACCCGCTTCGCCTTGGGGCTGGCACTGTACATGGGAATCCGCACCGAGGCGGAGCGGTTCCGCTGCGAGTACGCCAGGTTCACGGGGGCCTCGAAGCCGGGGACGAGACGCTTGTAGCTGTTCGTGGTGGGGTTCGAGAAGGCGCAGATCGCCGGGGCGTGCTTGAGAAGCCCGCCGATGGCGTAGAGGGCCATGTCGGAAAGACCGGCGTAGCCGCTGCCGGCGAAGAGCGGTTCGCCCCCCTTCCAGAGCGAGAGGTGGGTATGCATCCCCGAGCCGTTGTCGGTGAAGATCGGCTTGGGCATGAAGGTCACCGTCTTCCCGTGGCGGGCGGCGACGTTCTTGATGATGTACTTGAAGAACATCATCTTGTCGCCCATGGAGACGAGCTCGTCGAATTGCAGGTCGATCTCCCCCTGGCCGCCGGTGGCCACCTCGTGGTGCTGCGCCTCGACGTCGAGACCGCACTCGATCATCGTCTGCATCATCTCGTTGCGGATGTTCATCATCCGATCCGCCGGCGGCACCGGGAAATACCCCTCCTTGTAACGCAGCTTGTAGCCCAGGTTGGGCTTCTCGTCGCGGCCGCGGTTCCACTCGCCCTCGATGCTGTCGAGGTAGTAGAAGGCCGAGTTCGGGGTCTGCTCGAAGCGGGCGTCGTCGAAGATGAAGAACTCCGCCTCGGGACCCACGAAGCAGGTGTCGCCGATCCCCGTGCTCTTCAGGTAGTTCACCGCCTTGCGGGCCACGTTCCGCGGATCGCGGGAGTAGTCCTCGCGGGTAATGGGGTCCTGGATGTTGCAGATCATGGCCAGCGTGGGCAGCTCGGTAAACGGGTCGAGGGTCGCCGTTTCCGGCTGCGGCACCACGAGCATGTCGCTCTCGTTGATGGCTTGCCAGCCGCGGATGCTCGAACCGTCGAAGCCCAGGCCATCTTCGAAGACGTCCTCGGTCAGCTTGGCCACCGGGATCGTGAAGTGCTGCCAGAGACCGGGGAAGTCCATGAAGCGGAGATCCACCGCCTTGACGTCCTTCTCCCGGCAGAGTGCCAATACTTCTTTGGGGGTCACACGTTCCTCCTTTTCGCGTTGAAGACAGCAGATGCGCCGCGGAGATCGTTGCCGGCCGGGAACCTTCCCATCCGCGCGGGGGCGGCTCCCACGGGGCCCGCCCCAATCGCTTCGACCCGGCCGCCGTCAATCCAGGAGTGAATTTCCAAGTGCGGCTTTTCCCAGGCCTCCTTCGCAATTGCGGTGCCGAACCGGCCGTGCTGAGCAAATCCCGCGCCGCAACACCAATATCAAAAATATCTTAGGGCAAGTCCGCGGTCCCTCATGGGTTTCGCGGAGCGACTCCAGGGATGCGCGCACTTGCGTCACGCACTGCTGAAACAACGTGCAGACCAGGACGCCCTCATCTTCTACTCGCTGTCGCCGGCCGCCAGCGGCAGACGGCCGAGCGTGGAGTATATCGGTCCGGTAGGGGTCAGCTCGCTGCTGAAGACCACGGCCTCGGTAACCGCCATGGCACCGCCGTCGAACTCGGCCTCTTCGCGAAGCTGGTCGCGGAGGGCAGGGGGAGGCGGTCCGCCGCGGCGGACGCGACCGATGGTGAAGTGCGGGCGGAACTGCCGGCTCTCGGGCCGGAAACCCAAGTCGGCCAGCGCCGCCGCGACTGCCGCCTGGAGGGCCACGATCTTCTCCGCACCATCCCCGGCACCGATCCAGAGCGTGCTCGGCCGCCGTGCGTGAGGGAAGGCCCCCAGCCCACGCACGGCCAGCGAAAAAGAAGGGATGGCGGCGACCGCCGCAGCCACCGCATCGCAGACCGCGGCAGAGCGGCTGAGCTGCAACTCGCCCAAGAACTTGAGAGTCATGTGAAGCTGCTGCGGATCGACCCATTTGACCGTGGAGGCTGCCGGGCGGAGCCGGTCGATCAACTCCGCGGTGCGGCGGCGGACCGCAGGCCCCGCCTCTACGGCGACGAAGGTACGCACGGACTGGCCCATGGCTGGCGACCCTGCGGTCAGAAGGTGAGCATCTGCCGGTACTCATCGAGACGGCGGTCGAGATCGTCGCGGCCGATCCGTTTGAGGCGATCGAGGCTGAAGTCCTCGACGGTGAAGCTCGCCGTGAGGATGCCGTAGGCCATGGCCTCTTTGAGGGTCTTCGGTTCGAAATTCCCCCGCTCGGCAAGGTAGCCCATCATGCCCCCGGCAAAGCTATCCCCCGCCCCGGTGGGATCTGCGACGTCGGGCGTGGGAAAAGCGGGAAGCACATAAGCCTCGTGGCGGCTGAAGAAGAGCGCGCCATGTTCCCCCTTCTTGATGACCACGAAGCGGGGGCCCATCTCCCGGACCAGATGACCGGCGCGAACCAGGTTCGACTCACCGGTGAGAAGCTGAGCCTCGGAATCGTTGAGCACCATGCCGTCGACTCGGCCGAGCAGCTCGCGGAGGGCATCCGGCTGCGTGCGGATCCAGAGGTCCATGGTGTCGGCCACGCAGAGCCCCACTCCGGGGCACTGGTCGAGGACCTTCATGTGGACCGTCGGGGAGTCGTTGCCCAGGAAGAGAAACTGGCAGCGGCGATAGCTCTCCGGGAGCATGGGCACGTACTGGTCCATGACGTTGAGATGCACCTCGAGCGTCTCGCGGTCGTTCATGTTCTGCGCATAGCGGCCCGTCCACCGAAAGGTCTTTGCCTGGGGGACGATCGAGAGGCCGTGGGTATCGATGCCCCGCGCCGCGAGCAACTCGGTATGTTCGGCCGGCCAGTCGCCGCCCACCACCCCGGCCAGCCGCACCGCCGTGAAGAAACTCGCCGCGTACGAGAAGTAGACCGCAGAACCGCCAAGAACGTCCTGGCGGCGGGCCGCGGGCGTCTCCACCGTATCCAGGGCGACCGATCCGACAACGACGAGCGACATGTTGAGCATCCTTCTGGGTCGGCGTGTCCGTTGGGGCCCGTTCCGCCGAATTAGCGGGCCTAAGGAGCCCATTATGGGCGCCCCCGGCAGCACCGCAAGGGGCCGCTTCGCCCCGCCCGGCTTTTCTGCGTCTGCCGACTCCAGCCCGCAGATTCCGCACGGTCGGCCGGCCCGGAAGACCCGCTCCACGGGGCGGGTTCGCCGAGGGGGGGCGGCTCGGCGTCTCTCCGTCGCGGACGCGGTCCTTTTGCGGCGCCGCGCCGGCCCCCCGCTAGGATGACGGGGCGTCGCTCCGTACAATCGACGGTTGGCTGGCGCGGCCGCTGCGCGGCCCGTCGTCCGCGGGCGGGAGCGTTTCCCGCAGGCCCGACCTTTCCAGACTTCACTTCTCGCCACGCGCGCCCGGATGCCTCCGCCGGGGCGTCAGCGATTTGCGGGGCGGGCACAAGGGAGCCATTCCTCGGGAGCCATCGTCGTGCCGTCACTGTTCGTCATCCGCGGAAACGACCAGGGAACCCGTTACGAGCTCCACGAGTCGTGTACCCGCGTGGGCCGCGACTCCTCGAACGGCGTGCAATTGCACGATACGGAAGTCTCCCGCCAACACGCCGAGATCCGCCGCGAGGACGGCTACGTAATCTGCGACCTGGACAGCTCGAACGGGACCTTCGTCAATGGCCGCCGCATCGTCCAGCACCGCCTGGTCAGCGGCGACCACGTCCAGCTCGGCAGCACCCTGCTGCTCTACACCGCCCCCCTCGACGACACCGAGGAGGAACTCCGCCGCGGCGTGAACATCGCCCTGCCCGGCAGCCGCGGCGACCGTTCGCAGATCATTCGCTCGGTCACCCAGGAGGAGGGGAGCCGCCTCTTCCAGTTCGCCGAGGGCGCCCACGCCGACTCCTGGGTCCTGCGGGCGCGGAGCAACCTGGAGCTCATCTACCGCACCACGCTGGCGGTGAGCCACACCCTCGATATCGACCGGCTCCTCCAGCGGCTCATGGACTTGATCTTCGAGTGGGTCGAGGCGGATCGGGGGTGTGTGATGCTCCTGGACCCGCAGAACGGCGGGCTGGAGCCGCGCGTCCGCCGCGGGCGTTCGGGAGAGCGCCCCCTGGAAAGGATCACCATCAGCAAGACCATCCTCGATTACGTCATGGAACGCAACGAGGGGGTCCTCACCAGCGACGCCCTCCAGGACGAGCGCTGGGACTCCGCCGCCAGCATCGCCCAGGCCGAGATCCACGAGGCGATCTGCGTCCCCATGCAGGGCCGCTACGAGGTGGTGGGGGTGATCTACATCGACACGACCACCCCGCCGAACGAAGCCATCACCCGGCAGGGGCCCCGCTTCAAGGAGGACCACCTCAAACTGCTGGTGGCCATCGCCCACCAGGCGGCCCTGGCCGTCGAGGAGACCCACTTCTACTCGGCTCTCCTCCAGGCCGAGCGCCTGGCGGCCGTGGGCCAGACGGTGGCCACCCTCTCCCACCACATCAAGAACATCCTGCAGGGCATCAGCGGCGGCAGCTACATGATCGAGCTGGGGCTGGCCGAGCAGAACCCGGACGTCATCCGCCAGGGCTGGAAGATCGTGGAGAAGAACCAGCAGAAGATATCGAGGCTGGTACTCGACATGCTGACCTTCAGCAAGGACCGCGAACCGGATCTCGGCCCCGCCGACCTGAACCAGGTCGTCGGCGACGTCGTCGAGCTCATGCAGGCGCGGGCCGGCGAGCTCGAGACCGATCTTCTTTACCACCCGGTTTCCCAGATGCCCACGCTCGTCTTCGACGCCGAAGGCATCCATCGCGCCGTGCTCAACGTGGTGACCAACGCCCTCGATGCCGTGGCCTCCACCGAAGAGTCCGGCCGGGTCGAGGTGGCGACCGCCTACGACGCCGACGCCCGCCAGGTCCGCATCACCGTGCTGGACGACGGCCCCGGCATCCCCGCCGACCAGCTCGACGACCTTTTCCGGCCCTTCATCTCCACGAAGCGGAGCCGCGGCACCGGTCTGGGGCTCCCGGTGAGCCAGAAGATCGTCTCCGAGCACGGCGGGCAGATCTCCGTCTGCCCGGGGCCCGAGGGCGGCAGCCTCTTCACCATCGAGTTGCCCGCCCATTTCCCCCGGCCGGACGAAATCGACGACGCCTCCCCCCACGGCCCCGTCACCGCCCCCCTTCCCGGGAAACGCCCCGACGCGTAAGGGGGGGTGCCGAGCGGGCGTTCGCCGCGGTCCGAGCGGGATCTCTGCGGCGGCGGGACCTAGGTGGTGGAAAACCCAGGTGCCCTCCGCTCTGCCGGACAGAAACGGCGGGGGCGAATACGGCACTCTGCGGCGGGGTGGCCTGGAATAGCCGTGGAACCGGAGGGGTTTGGGAGGAGTTTACCGATTGTGCCTGCCGATACTGGAGAGCGCCGCCCCGCTAGGCGGGCTGCGTGACTGCTAGGTAATCGGGGCGCGGCGTGGTTCGGCAAGATAACTGCCGTGTGGACGATGTGGGTTCATGGGCGAGTCGAGTCAATTGAGCCTGGAAGCGATAGTGGCTGCCTGCCGCGAGGGAGCGGGGGAGGCAGCCGGGGCCTTGGGCCGCGCACTCGACGCCCCGGGGATCGCGGTTCAACCGGGTACGCCTGGGGCATGGGACGCACAATGCCCGCCCGCGGGCTCTGACGGGCCGGGCCTGGTGGTGGTGCTCGTCGTGGGGCCGGCGGCCGCGCTCGTCGTGGTGCCGGCGGCCGGTGGCTTCGTGCCCGCGTGGTGTGCGGAGCCCGATGCGACCGGCGCCAGCAAGCTCACCACCTTGGCGCAGGAACTGGGGATGATCCTGCTGCCGGATGAACTGGAGGTGGAGTCCTTCGAGGCCCGCTGGGTCGCGCGGCTCGGTGACGCCGTCGCCCGGGCGGGGGTGCCTGCGAAGTGTCCAGCCCTCCCCCTGGAGCTGACGCACGAGGGGCGTCGCGGCGCGGCTTGGCTGCTGTGGCCGGCGGCCTCGGCTCGCGCAGCCCTCACCGGCGACACCGCGCCTCTCGGAGAGCAGAAGCCGGCGGCCGCGCCGAAGGAGACGCCCCAAGCCGGTTCTCGAGGGGAGAGGCCGCGGGGTTCCCGGCGTACGCTGCGCGAACGTGGCCGCCAGCTCCCCATTTACAGCAAGAGTCTGCTGAGGATCAAGGTCCCCCTGGTGGTCACTCTGGCGCGCAAGCGGCAACCACTGGGACGGATTGTCGAGCTGGGGCCGGGCTCGATCATCCAGTTCGACAAGTCGTGCGAAGAAATGCTCGACCTGGAGATCGGCGACTGTCGGGTGGCCTCGGGCGAGGCGGTGAAGATGGGCGACAAATTCGGTCTGCGGATCACATCGATGGTCCTGCCCGAGGAGCGATTCTACACGCTCACCCCCCCCTCCTAAGATGGGTGGCCGGCCGAAGCCCGCCCACGAATCGGCGGACCGATCGCGAGTTTGCTTGAAAGGCGGTCCTCTACCGATTAGGATCGATTCACAGCCCACGTGTTCACCACTTCCCGTGGGGCGACCCGCGCGCCGTTCGTCCCGGCCTATGGAGAGGCCCCAGGGTCCGGCCCCACGATTACTACCGCTGAACCGCCGAGTTCTCCCCGGAGTTGTGCAGGAGGCGCTCCGCGGGAGCCGCCGCCTTCGCCGGGAGGAGCCGAACTGCCATGTTTCGTCGTCTCGCTTGTCTGGCTGGAGGAGTCATGCTCCTCTGGACTGCGCCGCTGGCCGCTCAAAACACCGTACTCAGCGAACTGTACGGTAGTGGCGTCCACGCCTTTTTCGCCAACGACCTGGATACCGCCGTGGAGAACTTTTCCGCGGCTATCGAAGGGGGCACACAGGACCCGCGCCCCTACTATTTCCGCGGGTTGGCATACCTGCGGTTGGGGCGTGGTGAAGATGCCGAGCGCGATTTCGCGGAGGGGGCGGATCTGGAGGCGGCCGACGCCCTGGGACGCTATTCCGTAGGACGGTCGCTGGAGCGGATTCAGGGTCGGGAACGGATGCGGTTGGAAGAACATCGTGTTGAGGCGCGCCGCGCGGCCCTGGAGCGCGCCGCGGCCCTCCGCCGCGCTCGCTACGAGACCATCCGCCGCGAGGAGGAGCGGGAGTTGGAGCGGCAGGCCGCCGCGGTGCCGGCCGCACCAGAAGAGATCCCCGCCATCGACGAAGAGCCGCGACCAATCGAGATTCCCTTCGATGAGGAGGTCGAAGTCGATGAGGAGCTGATCGAGCCGCTGCTTCCCGAGGAACCGGGGGTGGTCGAGCCGCCCGTGGAACCGGCCGATCCGCCCGTCGATCCGGAGTGGCCCGACGAGGTCGATCCGTTTGCCGACCCCTTTGACGAACAGCCCCCTGCCCCGCAGCAGGTCGATCCCTTCGATCAGGAGCCGCCGCCGACGGTCCCGTGGGAAGAAGAGGATTGGGGAGAGCAAGTGGACCCCTTTGCCGAGCTCGATACGGGCGCGGCTCCAGGCGAGGGAGGGGTCTTAGGAGCCTTCGGCCGCGTGTTCGGCCGAGTTCTGGGCGGGGCCGTCCCCGATGCCCAGGTGATGCCCATGCCCGGTGCTCCCGAAGCCGGCTTTCCCGATGACGACGTCTGGGCGCCCGACGGGGAGGTCGAGCAGTTCGGAGTCCCCATCCCCCCCGACCAGGATTGGGCCGACGAAGGGTCCTGGGAAGATTGGGAAGATGATGCGGAGTGGGACGATTTCGGGGCGGGACAGCCCGATTTCCCGACGCCTTTCGACGAGGATTGGGAGGCCCCCGACGGTCCGCCGTCGCCGGATGCTGAAGCCGTCGACGGCTGGGATATCAACCCCTTCGAAGCCTTCGAGGATTTCGACGACGACGAGGATGGAGACGAGTCGGGAGAGGGTCTCGGTGGTGTGGAGGGAGGGGGCGGTTTCGACGCAAGTCCCTTCGACCCCTGAGTCCGCAGACCGCTGCGAACTATGAGCTACCAATGGTTCTGCCGCATCCCCGGCCACGAGCTTGGCCCTCTCACGGCCCAGCAGCTCAAGGCGCTGGCTACCGAGGGGCGTTTGCGTCCGGAAGACCTTGTCCGGCAGGGGGAGAGCGGCCTGTGGATTACGGCTTCCCAGGTCCGTGGTCTCTTCGGTGGATCGAGCATCCACCTGGGCGGCGGGGCTCCCGAGGGGGGAAGGCCCCAGGCGGCGTCCGGTAAGCAGGCACCGCCGCCAACAGGGGAATCGCCCCAAGGGGCCGGGTCCCCGCCGGGTGCGCCGCCACCACCCCCACCTCCCGCAGCCGAGAGACCGGCAGCACCGCCCCCGCCGCCGGGAAGTGCGTCGGCCGTCGCGCCGCCACCGCCGCCGCCACCGTCTGGAGGCAGTGGCATGGTGCGGGGAGCCGCACCGACCTCGGACCCCTTCTCGGTGGGCGACGCAGGACTCGCTGATCGACTGGGGAGATATCGGGCGAGTCGTTCCGTCTGGCGCCCCCGGCACAAGAACTCCCCGCTGGTTCTCTGGCTGTCGCTCGGCGTGGGCATCTTGGCAGTGGCTTTCATCGGCGTGCTCTTTCTCGATGGGCGCCGGACTGCCGGCGAAGGACCGCCGCCTTCCCCACCGCGTGACAATACCGAGTCCGGGGAAGCGGCCATCGACCTCGACGGGCTCAGTCTCGACGGGCCCTGGCGCCCCTCCCTCGGCGGTTCGCAGCCCCCTGTGCCGGACCGAGGTAACCGCGTATCGGACGGCTCGGAAGGGGGCGAGGAGTCGGAGGTGGGCTCTCCGTCAAGTTCGGTCGAAGTCGACGATCCAGAGATAGGAGCAGAACCCGCATCGGCCGACGGCAACGGGTCGATCGAGACGGGGGAGCCTGGGGCGGCGGGCGAGCCGGCCAAATTCGATCGCGACATTGAGGCCCTCGGCAGCGGCGACCGCGAGCCGTTCGACGAGGAATTCAACTTCCAACGGGTGTGGCGCGAACACCTCGAAGAAGGCCAGCCGGATTGAGCGTGGCCCGTCGCGCCCCAATTGCCAACCGCCCAAGGACCGGACCTGCAGGCAGGGGATCGTGAAAGCACTGGTCACGGGAGCCGGAGGCTTCGTCGGACGGCACGTCGTCGCACAGCTCCTGGCTCGCGGTGACCAGGTGCGCGGTCTCTGCCGCGGCGAGGCGGCGGCGCTGCGCGAGATGGGAGTGGAAGTCTCTCGCGGCGACCTCCGCGACCGGGATGCTGTGGCGGCTGCCTGCCAGGGCGTGGACATCGCCTTCCACGTGGCCGCCGTGGCCGGCATCTGGGGGCCCTGGCGGCATTATCACGGCGTCAACACGCTGGGCACGGAACACGTGATCGCCGGCTGCCGGGTCCACGGCGTGCCCCGCCTGGTCTACACCAGCAGCCCGAGCGTCACGTTCCGCCCCGCAGACCAGGAGGGGATCGACGAAACGACCCCTTACGCGCGGAGGTGGCTCTGCCACTACGCCCACACCAAGGCCCTTGCCGAGCAAAGGGTCCTCGCCGCCAATGGGGACGGACTGGCGACCTGTGCCCTGCGGCCCCACCTGATTTGGGGCCCCGGCGATCCCCATCTGGTACCTCGCCTCTTCGATCGCGCGAGGCGCGGCCGGCTCTGGCGGATCGGTGCGGGCAGGAATCTCATCGATACCGTGTTTGTGGAGAATGCCGCCGCTGCGCATCTGGCTGCCGCCGACGCCCTTTCCTCCTCGGGGCCCGTGGCCGGGCGGGCCTATTACATCTCGCAGGGTGAGCCGGTCAATTGCTGGGAGTGGATCGATTCCCTCTTGGCTTTGGAGGGCATCCCCCCCGTTCGCAAGACGCTCTCCCTGGGTACCGCCTGGTGCTTGGGTGCGGTCTGCGAGGCCGTCTATTTCTTCCTCCGCCTCCCGGGTGAGCCGCCGATGACCCGATTTCTGGCCTCGCAGATGGCCCATTCCCACTACTTCAGCATCGACCGCGCGCGGAACGACTTCGGCTACCGGCCGGCCGTCTCCATCGAAGAGGGGATGCGGCGGCTCGCCGCGAGCCTGTAACCGGCAAAGAGGCCCTCGCTCCGCTTCGCAAGGGCCGGCGGCAAGACGCCGTCGGGCCCCCTCTATCAACGAACCGGCGGCACGCGGACCACCTCCCCGACGCGCTCGTGCTGCGAGGCGCGGTATTCCGCGTAGATCGTGCGGAAGAAGTCGTTGCAGTAGGGGTTGCGCGGGTCCACGCCGAACCGGGCGACGAACGCCTGGTGCGCAGCGACATGGCTGGGGTGGTAGGGATGGAAGTAGTAATAGCCGTGCAGTGGGGGATAGTAAGGATAGTGCATCGGCATCTCGTACTCCCGGCGGCGCCAGCCGATTCCGACTCCTCCTCGGCACCAACCCAATCCCATCTCGCCGCCCACCATCACGCCCTCGCAGGCTTCTGCCCCGGCAACGAAATGATCCGCTCCGCCGAGCTCCGGGGACGGCATCGCCGTCGCCTGGCTGCCCGGGGGGAGGTAATCGCCGCCGTAAGAGCCCCATCCGTGATAATCCGCGGAGGTGCCCCCCGGATCGCGCATCAGCGCCGAGTACGGCTCGGCCGACAGCGTCGGCGCGAAGAAGAACGCCGACACCCACACGACTCCCAGAGCCTGTGTAATGCGCTTCATTATCCCATTCCCCCCTGTTCTCCAGCCGACGCGCGCGGTGCGTATCGGGAAGCCGGCCCCGCAAGACGGTTTCGGCTTCCTCGTCACGCGGCGCTGAATCGAGTCACCGGCAGCTGTATCTTGCGTAGAACCCTCATTCATCCTTCGCAAGGTGAAACGCTCGAATGCAAAACAAATTACCCAGAATGGCAAGGCGAGCCATCCTCCGCTCTCCGAGCACTAGAAGCCCTCACACCCCGCAGAATCGCCAATCTCGGAACATCCGGATGCCGATGTTTACGTTGGGCCGGATTGTCATTATCCCGGGAACTCTCCCCGCACTGCCGGGGTCGGCTCTCGCCGGCAAGACCATGGGACGAGGGCGCGTTGTATTTCGAGGGTCTGTGATTGGCTGCATTGAGGGCAGGAAACGGGCACCATTGGTGGGACACATGAGAGTCAGACCGAGGGTCGCCGCCCGAGCTGCCGCCCCGCGTCCCGCGGTGCGGTCGCGGCGGTCCTTGGCGGCTCTCGCCGGTTGCCTGGTGCTCGTTCCCTGCTTGGTCGTGGCCCAGAGCGGCGACGGCACGCCGATCGATCCACCCCGGGAAGCCGGCTTTCCGGCCATCACGTACTCGGGCGAGCCCCAGTCCAGGGAGCGGGCCCTCATTGCCGAGATCCGCGAGCCGGAACTGACCATGGACGTGGAACCCCGCACGTCGAAGGTCATCAGAACCCGCAGGCCGGTGGCGCGCTTCTCGATCACCGATCCGCAGGTCCTCGAAGTGACGCAGTTCAGCCCCACGGAGTTCGAGGTCATCGGCCTCTGGCCCGGGGAAACGAGCCTGACGCTCTGGTTCGCCGCCGACGAGCGGGCGGAAGCGGAGATGCTCCGGTATCGGGTTCGCGTGTCGGCCAACGAGGCGTTGGAGGACCGGCTGCGGATCGAGTACACGGCTTTGGAACGGAAGGTGAACGAGCTCTTCCCCAACAGCTTCGTCCGCCTGTTTCCAGTGGGGGGCAAGCTCATCATCCGCGGTCAGGCCCGCGACACCCGCGAGGCCGGCGAGATCCTCCGCGTGATCTCCGGCGAGGCGGGCAATCGCGTGGGGCGGCGAGCGGGCTACGACGGCTACGGTTATGGGGGCTACGGGTACGGCGGCTACGGTGACTACAGTGGGTACGGTGGTTACGGCGGGTACGGCTACGGAGGCTACGACCCAGGCGGGTATGGCGGCTACGGCGACTACCGATGGAGGGGGGAGTGGGGCGGGTTTCTGGGCGCCCACGTCATCAACATGCTCGACGTACCGGGCGAGAAGCAGGTTCTGCTCAAGGTGCGGGTGGCGGAGCTGAGCCGTTCCGCGCTTCGGGAGATGGGTGCGGAACTGGACCTCAGTTTCAGCGATTTCACTTTCGGCGCCGGGCTGGGACTCGACGGCGCGGTGCGGGCGGTGCTGACCACCGAGGACGTGCGGCTGGTCCTCGAGGCCGTCAGCAGCAACGGCTATTCGAAGATCCTCGCCGAGCCGAACCTGGTGACGCTCAACAACCACCCGGCCTATTTCATCGCCGGGGGCGAGTTCGCCGTGCCCACGGTCGTCGGCGTGGGGGGGGCGGCGGCGGCCACCACCTCGTTCCGCGGCTTCGGCACCCAGGTGAGCTTCACGCCCACCGTGCTCGACAAGGATCGCATCCGCCTGGAGGTGACCCCCTCGTTCAGCACCACCACGCAGGCGAACACCGTCGACGGCATCCCCGGTCTGCAGACCCGCTCGGTGAGCACCACCGTGGACCTCCGCGAAGGGCAATGGCTGGCCGTCGCGGGCCTCATCCAGGACCAGCAGGAGGGGAGCAAGCTTCGCGTGCCGGGGCTGGGCGACATCCCCATACTCGATATCCTCTTCAGCCGCCGCCGGGTGAAACGCGACGAGACGGAGCTGCTGGTGCTGGTGAGCCCGGAGCTGGTGCATCCTCTGGAGCCCGAAGAGGCGCCCCTCGTTTTGCCCGGCATGGAGGTGACCGAGCCCGACGACGTCGCTTTTTTCCTGGGAGGGGCCTACGAGGGCCGCAGCGACCGCGACTATCGGAGCACGGTGGCGCCGGTCGCCTACCGGCAGCAGATCGAAGCCCGCCGAGACATCCGGCGATCGCCGGAGTTTCTGCGGAGCACCCAGCGCTACGTCCAGGGGCCGCACGGGTTTTCCGAGTAGCGGAGCTGTGAGACGTAGGGCGCCGAAGGGGCCGGACTCGACGACGGAGAGAGATCGATGGAACCGCAACGGCTCAAGGCGATCGTGGCCGCCGCGGTCTTGGTGTCGGCGCTCGCGGCGGGCTGCGGCCTCCGCTGGCGGGAATTCCGTTTCGGGAGCCCCGCGGCCACACCCCTGGGAAGCCTCAGCGACCCCGTCTGGCAGAACCAGGAGGCCAACGCCGAGCGGTCGGACTTCGTCCTCCGCGAGCACGAGTTCATGCTCGACTCGGAGTTCCTCAACACGGCCGGCGAAGACCACCTCAAGCAGATCGCCTTCCGGCTCGCGGCGGGCCAGGGTGGGCCGGTGATCGTGGAGCGGAGCCGGCACTCCGCGCGTCCCAACACGGCCCACGAATACCCCGTCCATCCCAACCCCGACCTCGACATGCGCCGCCGCGAGGTCGTGGTGCGCAGCCTGATCGCCATGGGGATCCCTTGGGCCGACGAGTGGGTGGTGGTGGCTCCCGACTTGGCTCCGCAGTACCGCGCGGGCGAGGTGGAGGCCACCTACCACGGCCACGGGCACCAGCGGCGCGGCGCCGGCCGGGGCGCCGGCGCGGCGGGTGGGGTGTTTGGCGGAGGGTTCTAGCCGACAGGTACCAGCCACGATCCGAGCGAGAATGATGATGGGTAACGCATTCCCACGCGTCCTGGGACCGCTGGTCCTTGCGGTGATCGTGTCGGGGTGCGCCCAGACACCGTGGAGTTGGCCGGGGGGGTCGGCCGGCAGCAGCGGCTGGGGATCGCTCTTCGGCGGGGGCGGTGGCGGGGAACAGGCCCTGCCCGAGAACGTGCTCGCCCTGGCCAGGCTGAGCGAGCGCCGCGGCCAGGACGAGCAGGCGGAGCGTCTCTACGAGGAGATCCTCCGGCGCTCTCCCCACAACCCGGTCCCCCATCACCGCCTGGCGGTGATGCAAACCCGCCGGGGAAGGTGGAAGGAGGCCGAGGCGCATTTCGCCCGTGCCATGGCTCTGAAGCCCGACGATCCCGACCTCCTCGCCGATCTCGGTTACCTCCATTATCTTTCCGGCCGCCTCGACGAGGCCGAGAAGCATCTCAGGCGGGCCGTGGAGATCGAGCCCAACCACGCCCGGTATTGCAACAACCTCGCCCTCGTGCTGGGCGAGCTGGGGCGCGACGAAGAGTCTCTGGCACTCTTCCGGCGCGTCAATCCGCCGAGCCAGGCGTCGCTGAACTACGCGTTCGTGCTCGCCCAGCGCGGCGAGTATCAGCGGTCGATGGACCTCTACAGCCAACTGCTCACGGAAGACCAAACCCTCCGCGTGGCCGCCGACGCCATGATCGAGCTCGCGAAGTACACCCCCGGCCGCTGGAGCCACACGCCCCCGCCGGCCGCGCCCATCGGGCCGCACCACGGCTACGCGGCCGCGCCCCACCTCACGGGTCCGCGCCACCTCCCGCAGACGTCACACGACGGGGCCGGCTACCCTTCGACGCACTCTCCCGCCGCTTCTCCGCCTCGGACGGCGGGCCGGCCGCAGGAAGGCCTCGCCGTGACGCGTGCTCCGGCGCCGGGCTCGTACCCGGCCGCGCCCCCCTCCGCCCCGGCCGTGGTGCGGTTGCCGAGCACGGCGAACCGAGGGCCGATGCAGAGCGAGTGGTAGCCGGCGGGCGCGGAGGAAGAAACTCGATCCCAGGAGGTGGCCGGCGGGGCCCACCGCCGCAGCGACAGGCTCCGGCCGCGGTGACCGCCGGTGAGGAACGCCCGACTCCCCCGCCCCCGCAGGCCGCGTTGCCGAAGAAGATCGCGGCCCCGTGAGCCTGCCGCCTCGTCCCCGTTCCCGTGCCTTCCGTTGATGCGGATCAGCCGCGGTCGTGGCGGCGCGGCCGAGTCGTCGTACGACGCAGCCACGCGCGCGGCAACGGTGGTCTCCCCGATCGATGAACCGAGGAGGGGCTTCAAGAGGCGGGCAACCCTCACCCGCGCTTCCAGCAACACGGCCAGGTCGCCGGGTGAATCCGGAGCGGGACGGAAATCGTAGCCGGTCCCGCGGGCCGTCACCCGCCCGAAGTGCCAGGCCGCCCCGGACGTCATCTCGGCGTTCTCGAGTTCCACCGGCACCCCGTGGATGGTGTTGGCCCGCGCGTAGGCCAGGCCCATCGCTTGCGCCGCCGCCACCTCCTCCACGCCGCCCCCCCGATCGCTCCACTCTTGGACCGCGGCCAAGGCGGCCGCTTCCAGGGCATTTTCCAGCTGCACGCGGGCCTGCCAGAGGCGGTTGACCTCGACCATGACGGCGAGCACCGTGAGCACGAGCGGTACGCAGAGAAGCGTCCAGACCGTCACGCTCCCCCGGCCGCGCGCGGCGCCGCGCCGCCGGGGCCCGGCGATCGCCCCCTCAGCCGGAGCTCCCGCAGATGTCCCCCGGACCCTCTGTCGCCCCCCAGCTGCGCGGGCCATCAGCGATCCCCCCGTACCATGGCATCGCGGAAGGTGGTTGACTGTGCCTTCCCCTGAGCGAAGATGGTCACCCGGACGTACCGGCCCAGCTTCGGCAAAGGGGTGTTCGGCGGAACGCCCCAACCCGTTCCCGATGCGAGCGTCGCGCGGGCCCCCTCGCGGTTGTGCTCTAGAATCACGAGGGAGCCACCGACGGCCGAGTGGTGCAGCTGCCGCTCCACGGCCTCGATGACGTTGCCCGGCACCTCGCCCGCAACAGGAAGGTGCCGGGAGCGTGAAGCCTCCCGCGCTCCCTCGCGGCTGGCCAATGCCATCTGCTGAGCGTCGGACAGCACTCGCCCGACGTGTGCCAGCGCCAGGATGAGGATCAGCCAGATCGGCAGGTTGAAGAGCAACTCCACCGTGGCCGTGCCGGCCCGCGGAGCGAGCGCCTGCGGCAGGGGGCGGCGGCCGCTCCGCGAAGCCCTACACCCTAAGGACCCTGGCATGTTGCTTCCCCTCGTCGTGTTCGTGGGAATCGCCGTGCTCGAAGACGATCGCGCGACGAGCGCCTCGCCCGCGGTTCGATCCCATCCGCAATTCACAGCCCGCCGCCAGCGGTGACGCGGCCTCGAACTGCCCGGTCCCCGCCCCTCAATACTCCACCCTACGCCACTTCCGGCGATCGCGCGCCGCCGGCAGCGGCCGGATCGAGGGGAGTTGCATCTCGTCGACCCTTGTGGTCCCCGGTGTTGCCGTCCGGCGACATCGTCGCACGCCCCACGCGCTCCGCCGCGATGCGCGCGGAGTGTCTCCGGCGCGATTCTGCCGCAGATTCCGGGGAAGCGGCCGACAAACGCCGCCCGACCGGGATACGTGTCCCTCCCCCACGGCGCAGGGCCCGGAATCGGGCTCCGCGGCACGCATTGTGCGAGGTGGGCCCATACCCGACCAGGGCCGGTACAGAGGGGAGCGACGGATCGGCAGCATCGGGTACGGGCAATGACGGCACCGAGTCCCTTCAGGGAAACCATGATTGCCAGCAGGCGAGATCGGCAGGGGTCGTGCGGCCGGCGCGGAACGCAGGTGCTGGAGCTGCTCTTCACCCTCCCCCTCGTGATGCTGCTCCTCGTCGCCTCGCTCGAGTTCGCGGGCGCCTCGATGCGCCGCGGTGCCCTGGAGCACGCCGCTACCGTTGGTGCCCGCGAGGCCGGCAAGGGAGGAGACCTCGGCGACGTGGTGGCGGCTGTCAACGAGGTGCTGGAAACCCACGGAATAACCGTCAACGACGCGTGGGCCTCCGGTACGAAGGTCGTCCTCGAAGACGGCCTCGGCCCGGTGGCCGAATACGGCGATCCGAACCTGTCCTGGCGCCCCTCGTCCAAGGTGCCGCCCGGCGAGGTTCGCGTGAGTGTATGGATCGACCGCCGAGCAACGGAGGTGGGGGGGAACGCCCCGGCCCTCTCGTCGCTGAACCTCCTTGGGCCCGTCGGGCAGGGGCTCTGCCTGAGTTCCTCGGTCAAGACCGAGCGGGCTCGATCCCTGGAGCCCGATGTCGGCTCCCGGACGTCCGCGGCGCGCACGGCGGTGGACGGAGGAACAACGGGGCGGAGGCCCGGACCGTGACCGAGGGCATTTGTGGGGCCGGGGCGGCTATCGTCTCCGCGACAATCAACCAACTCTTATCGAAAAGGTGCTTCCATGAAGCTGCTCCACTCGCTTTGGGCCGACGACGCCGGTTTCGTGGTCTCGGCCGAACTGGTACTGGTGGCCACCATCCTGGTGATCGGGATGATCGTGGGCCTGGTGGTGATCCGCAACCAGGTCGTCCAGGAACTGGTGGACGTCGGCCAGGCCATCGGCTCGATCAGCCAGAGCTACGCGTTCTCGGGCACGAAGAAGACCGGCGTCGGCTGGACCGACGGCTCCGGCTACGTCGACAAGACCGACTTCTGCCAGTTCCCCGATCTCGCCGGCAAGGAGCCGGGCGGGATCTCGGTGCGTGTCTGGCCCAATGCCCCTTACTGGCCTACGGGGGGAGAGTCTGCCTGGTGAGCGAACGGCTGGGTGGCGAGGCCCGGCCCCGGCGCGCCGCGCCCTCGGGCAGCGGCCCTCGTCCGGACGGCGGCGACCCGTCAGGCGGCGCGGCCGCGAACCTCCTCGTCCGCCTCCTCGTACTCTTCCTCGCCGGCCTCGTCGGCGGGCTCGAGCCGGGCAGCGACGAAGGAGCTCGCGAGACGGTAGAGGACCAGCATGATGGCGGTCGCCCCCGTGGCGGAGAGTAACCCGAGGGGGTTGATGGGATTGAAGCCCCCTCCCTCAGCGGGGGTATTGGCAGCCAGTGAGATGGCGAAGAGCCCGGCTGCGCTGCCGATGATCCCCAGGGCTACCGTGCCCGCCGCACCCTCCGGGCGGCGACCGGGCAGCACGGCGCGGGCCAGCAACCCGGCCAGCGTCCCGAAGCCCACCCACACGAGCACCACCAGCATCCATTGCTGGGCGGTCGGCGAAAGATCCATCTCGCCCACGGGTCCGGCTCCTTGTGGACCATCCACCCTAAGCAGCCGTCTGGAAAAAAATGGCCTTTGGCCGCTGACGGCTGAGGAACGTTGCGCAGTCGCGGAACGCAGGCCTCAGACGCCAGCAACCAAAGGTGCCGTCCCCCCTTCTCCGCCCGCCTTGCCCCCCCGCTGCGATGCCCCGCGCGGATTCCGGCGGGCGGCCGGCATGACTCGCTGGATAGATTCCGTCAACGCTGCTGCATCAAGTCTTGCTCTTCGCGGGCGGCGCGGAGGGCAGCAGCTTCGCGGGCAAGCTTGAATTGCGGACCCGGCGCAAAGTATTGGATGTCGTCGTGCATGTAGAAGGCGCTGGGCAGCGTCTGCCCGCCGACATCGATCTGGCAGCCGGTTAACCCCACCACAGCTGCAAGTCCCATCCCGAGAAGGATGCTCCGCAAGCTGCGCCCTTGCTTGCTCGAACCGCTCATCCGCCACCTCCCAACTGCTTCGACGCGACCTAAAGGCTGCCGGCTCCTCGGCACACGCGGGGGTGCAGGCTCGCCACAACCGTTCCTCTTGGCACGATCGTTATCGTCGTCTCCCGGGGGGCGACTTTAGGGATTCGGCAACTCGGAGGGGTCGTTCCGGCGAGAGCCCTCATCGCAGGGGGTATCCCGCCGCTGGTTGGGCCAGGAACGCCTTCGGCAACCGCCCGCCGAGCTTTCATTTCTGCCTCGCTACGGAAAGCCCCACTTGGGTCGGGGGCAGCTTGGGGCCCAGCCGCTCCGACCGGACTCTCGGCCCTGCTCGGTCGCGCAAGGGCCCCCCGAGCCGCCGAGGAGCGCAGCGGAGTTGCCCTTCGCCGTGGGGCACCAACGTGCTACGATGCCCCGACTTGTGGCAATGACGGACAGGAAGGGTATCCCTTGGTGAGGACCACCTTGCCCGCACGACGACGAAACCGGCCCGATTTGCTGCCCGGGTGGGCAGTCGGGCTAGTCCTCGGGATCGCCGCGCTTGCCGGCTGCGCGCGTCTGCGGGGGGAAGGGCCCCCGCTGCCCACCCGGGAGACGATCCACCGCGGCCAGCTCGTCATCCGCTCCGACTTTCTCCTCCCTGCCAACCACCGGCTTATCGAGGATCTTGTCGCCCTCCGCGGGGACCTCAACGAGGAGCTCGCCCTGCCGGGGACGGACGAGCCGATCTTCGTTTATCTTTTCGAAGACGCCGACCGCTTCGCGACCTTCATGGCGCACCACCACCCCCGCTTCCCCCAGCGGCGAGCCTTCTTCATCAAGACCGATACGCGCCTGGAGGTCTATGCCCAATGGGGAGACCGGGTAGCCGAGGATCTTCGCCACGAAACGGCCCACGGCTACTTGCACGCCGCCGTACCGAACGTCCCCCTCTGGCTCGACGAGGGGCTGGCCGAGTACTACGAAGTCCCCCGCGGCCAAGGAGGCGTCAACCACGAGCACATCGAGCCGCTCGCCGAGCGGCTCGACGCCGGCTGGCGGCCCGACCTGGCGCGCTT
>SLBP01000070.1:0-8481 GCA_007126245.1 Planctomycetales bacterium | reverse complement strand
TGTTCAACGAGGGGACCCATCGTCGGCTCTGGGACCTGCTGGGCGGGCACCCGTCTCCCGACGGGGGCGCGAGCTTCGTCGTGTGGGCCCCGAACGCGCGACGGGTCCAGGTCGTGGGCGACTGGGCCGGCTGGTCGACCCCCACTGCGCTGACGCCCCAGCACAGCACCGGACTGTGGTGGGGCGAGGTGCCTGCTGCCCGTGCCGGCCACCGCTACAAGTTCGAGATCACGGGCGTCGACGGGGCGGTCGAGCTCCGCGCCGACCCGGTCGCTCGTCGCGCCGAGCTCCCACCTGCCACTGCGTCGGTGCTCGAGACGTCGACCCACCGGTGGGCGGCGGGTGAGTGGATGGGCGCAGCGGGCGACTGGATGGCGCAGCGTTCGAAGCGCAACCGGGGGCGCATGTCGGTCTACGAGGCGCACCTGGGGTCGTGGCGGCGCCACCCCGATGGCATTGCCCACGGTGCCCGGGAGCTGGCCGAGCCGCTGGCCGACTGGGTCGCCGGGTTGGGGTTCACCCACCTCGAGGTGCTCCCGGTGGCGACGCATCCCTTCGGGGGGTCGTGGGGCTACCAGGTGACCGGCTACTACGCCCCGGACGCCCGGCTCGGCAGTCCCGACGACCTCCGCCACCTGATCGACGTCTGCCACGACCGAGGTCTCGGGATCCTCGTCGACTGGGTGCCGGCGCACTTCCCGAAAGACCGTTTCGCGCTGGCGAGGTTCGACGGCACCGCCCTCTACGAGCACGCCGACCCCCGCCAGGGCGAACACCGCGACTGGGGAACCCACATCTTCAATTACGGCCGGTACGAAGTCCGCAACTTCCTCGTTTCCAACGCTCTCTTCTGGCTCGACAAGTACCACATCGACGGGCTTCGCGTCGACGCCGTGGCCTCGATGCTGTACCTCGACTACAGCCGCGAGGAGGGCGACTGGCTGCCCAACGAGTTCGGCGGTCGGGAGAATCTCCAGGCCATCTCGCTGCTCAAGCAGTTCAACGAGCAGGTCCACCTCCAGTTCCCCGGGGTCCTCACGATTGCCGAGGAATCGACGGCCTGGCCGGGCGTCTCCCGGCCCACCTACCTCGGCGGACTGGGGTTCAGCCTCAAGTGGAACATGGGGTGGATGAACGACACGCTCCGCTACATGCGGCACGACCCGGTCCACCGCAAGTGGCACCACGACGAGTTGACCTTCAGCCTCATCTACGCCTTCCACGAGAACTTCATCCTCCCCCTCTCCCACGACGAGGTGGTCCACGGCAAGCGCTCGCTCCTCGATCAGATGCCCGGCGACCTCTGGCAGAAGTTTGCCAACCTGCGGCTCCTCTTCAGCTATATGTGGACGCACCCGGGCAAGAAGCTCCTCTTCATGGGAGGCGACTTCGGGCAGTGGAACGAGTGGAACTACGACGCCAGCCTGCAATGGGACCTCTTGCAGTGGGAGACGCACCAGGGGGTGCAGAAGTGCGTGGGCGACCTCAACCGCCTGCTGGTGCGGGAGAAGGCCCTACACGAGGTCGATTTCGACGGCCACGGCTTCGAGTGGATCGATTGCCACAACTACGAGAGCAGCACTTTCAGCTATCTCCGCAAGGCCAGGGACCCGAGCGACCACCTGATCGTCTGCTGCAATTTCACCCCAACCCCCCGAATGAAGTACCGGCTCGGCGTTCCGGAGGCCATCTGGTACGACGAGATCTTCAGCAGCGACTCCACCTATTACGGCGGCAGCAATCTGGGGAACTTTCCCGGACTCATGGCGGAGGGGGAGCCGGCGCACGACCGCCCCGCCTCCATCGAGGTCACGATTCCGCCTCTGGGAGCCGTCATCCTCAAGCCAAGCCGCGAGGTCGCCGCCGGCGGCCCGTAGCGCGGGCGTTACCGCCCCGCGGCAGGGAGCGGTCGATGGGGTGGCCGGCGGCGATTCTGGCCTTGTCCTTTCCGGCGGCTTCGTGCGAGAATGCCCCGCACGATGGGCGGTCGCGGGAAAGGACCGGGCCGCCCTGATCGCCGGGGGGTCTTCGAGGTGCAGCCCAGGGAAGGGGGACAACGCCGTGCGCCGCCGCGCCGTCGATTACGCGGTCTACCTGCTCGTGCGGGTGCTGATTTGTATCGTGCAAGCGCTCTCGCTCGAGACGGGAGCGCGGCTGGCCCGCGGCCTGGCCTGGCTCCTGGCCGACGTCCTCAAGGTCCGCGGCCGGGTCGTCGAGGAGAACCTCCGGCACGCCTTTCCCACCTGGTCCGCCGGTCAGCGGGCCGAGACGGCGCGAACGATGTGGGAGCATCTCTTCCTCCTCGTCCTCGAGGTAGCCCACACGCCGCGGAAGCTCCACGAGACGAACTGGCGGTCGATGGTCGCGCTGCGAAACCACGAAGCGCTCGTCCGCCTCCTCGTCGCCGACCGGCCCACCCTGCTCGTCACCGGCCACTTCGGCAACTTCGAGGTCGCCGGCTACGTCCTCGGCATCCTCGGCTTTCCCACCTTCACGGTGGCGCGGACCCTCGACAATCCGTATCTCGACTGCTTCGTCAACGCCTTCCGCGGCCGGACGGGACAGCACATCATCCCCAAGACGGGCGGCTATGAAGAGATCGTCGCCGTGCTGAGCGGCTGCGGTACGATGACGCTCCTGGCAGATCAATATGCGGGGCCGAAAGGCTGCTGGGTCGACTTCTTCGGCCGGCCCGCCTCGGCGTACAAGTCGATCGCTCTCTTGGCACTCGATTTCGAAGCCCCGCTCTATGTCTGCGCCGCGCGCCGCCTGGAAGGGCCCATGCGGTTCGAGCTGGCCGTCCACGCACGCTACGACCCGGCCGTTGACCTCGAACCGGCCCGGGGCGTCGCTGAGATCACGCAGTGGTACACTCGCGCCCTCGAGGGAATCATCCGCCGCGAGCCCTCCCAGTACTGGTGGATTCACCGCCGCTGGAAGGATACCCGCCCGTCCCGGATCCGCCGCAAGGCCGCCGCGTAAAGCCCCACCTGGGACGAACCCCGCTCGGGGCCGGCCCGCCACCTTCGCCGGGAAGACGGGGTCGGTTTGGGAGGGTGCAAGCGCCTCTGGAAACGCCCCTTGAGACGGTCTAGAATGGGGGTTGTCAGGCCCGCGGGCGGCGCCGGCGGTTCTACCCTTGGGGGTGGTCTGGCGGCCCCAGCGACATCGGTCGGGAAGATGGGGTCGCGGAGGACGGCCGATGACGCCGCGAGTCCCGCGGGCTGCCGTCAACCGGGTGGCATAATGCCACCGTCTTGGAGGATTCTGCCTGTGCCCAAGCAGCTTTCGTCGGTCGACGCCGCAATCGCAGCGATCGCCCGCGGTGAAGTCGTCGTCGTCACGGACGCGGAAGATCGCGAAAACGAGGGCGATTTCATCTGCGCGGCGGAGAGGGTGACGCCCGAGATCGTCAATTTTATGCTCACCTACGGGCACGGCCAGATCTGCGTCTCCGTGCTCCCCGAGGTCTGCAAGCGCTTGGACCTCCCCCCGATGGTCGAGGAGAACACGGCGCCGTTGGCCACCAGTTTCACGGTCCCGGTCGACCATCGCACCTGCCGCACGGGGATCACGGCGCAGGAAAAGGCCGACACCATCCTGGCGATCATCGACCCGGAGAGCAAGCCGTCCGACTTCTTCCGTCCCGGGCACATGTTCCCCCTCCGGGCCATGGAGGGGGGGGTGCTGCGGCGCGCCGGCCACACCGAGGCGGCCGTAGACCTGGCGCGCCTGGCGGGGCTGCGGCCGGCGGGCGTGCTCTGCGAAATCCTCGACGAGAAGGGCGACCGCGCCGACCGCGAGCAGCTCGACGCCGTGGCCGAACGGTTCAACCTCGAAATCATCACCATCGAAGAGCTCATTCGCTACCGCCGCCGCAGCGAGAAGCTCGTCTACCGTCTGGTCGAGGCCGAGCTCCCCACCCGCTACGGGCTAGGCCGGATCATGGTCTATGGTGTGAAGCACGAGGTGCAGCAGCCGGTGGCCATTGTTGTCGGCCAGCCGCAGTCCATGCCCCAGCCGCTGGTGCGGCTCCACTCGTCCTGCTTCACCGGCGACCTGCTCCATTCCCTTCGCTGCGACTGCGGCGACCAACTCCACCTGGCCCTGGACATGATCGGCAGCGAGGGGGCGGGAGTGCTCGTCTACTTGCCCCAAGAGGGGCGGGGGATCGGCCTGGTGGAGAAGATCAAGGCCTACCACCTCCAGGACCAGGGCCTCGATACCATCGAGGCCAATCTCGCTCTGGGCCACCAAGTCGACAGCCGCGACTACGGCGTGGGAATCCAGATTCTCAAGGACCTCGGCCTCTCCAAGGTCCGCCTGCTGACGAACAACCCCAAGAAGACCGACGCCTTCATCTACGGCGGCTTCGATCTGGAGGTCATCGATCAGGTCCCCATCGTCGGCCCGATGAACGAGCACAACGAACGCTATCTGGCCACGAAACGGGATCGCATGGGCCACCGGCTCCCCTGACGGCGGCCGGGCCGGCGCTCCGCGTATCGACCCTCGGTGCGCACCACCAGAAAGCCGGGGTTGATTTTCCCAAGGGTTCCCCATCCAGTGTCCGAGTGTGACCTAGGATTGACCGGGCGGCCTTATCCGCCTCGTCCCCAGCCGGCCAAACCGGACGCTGCCGTCAGCCATGCCACCCGCTCCCGCCAAAGTACTACTCGTCGACGACGATCCCGCCATCCTCCGCATCCTGGCGCATTGGCTGGAATCGGCCGGATATGAGGTTCGCACGGGATGCGACGGACGCGAGGCCCTCGCTCTGATCGAGGCCGATTGCCCGGATTTTGTGCTCACCGATTGGGAGATGCCGTGCATCGACGGCCCGGCGCTCTGCCGCCGTATCCGGGCCATGGACCTGCCGCATTACGTCTACGTCCTTTTCCTCACGGCGAAGTCCTCGCCCGGAGAACTGGTCCTCGGACTGGAAGCGGGGGCCGATGATTTCCTCTGCAAGCCGGTCCTCCGAGAAGAGATGCTGGCGCGGATGTGCGCGGGAATGCGGGTGGTCCGCCTGGAGCGCCGCCTGAGCCAGATGGCCAATACCGATCCGCTCACCGGACTGCTGACGCAGCGGGCCTTCTTCGAACGCCTGGAGCAGGAGTGGCATCGCGTGCGGCGGCACGCGCTGCCGCTCTCCTGCGTGATGGTGGACGTCGATTACTTCAAGCGGATCAACGACACCTTCGGGCACCCCTTCGGCGACGGCGTGCTCCGGGCCATCGGCGAATGCCTGCGAGAAAGCGTGCGGGAGAGCGATCTGGTGTGCCGGTACGGGGGCGAGGAGTTTTGCATCCTCCTCCCGGAGACCGATTCCCGCGGCGCCACCCAATGGGCGGAGAGGGTCCGGAAGCGCCTGGCAATGCTCGCTTTCCCGGCGGGCGAGCGGGTGGTCCGCGTTACCGGCAGTTTCGGCACCACCGAGATCCACGCCGACACCCAGCGGGCGGGCCAACTCGTCGACCAGGCCGATCAGGCGCTTCTCTGCGCGAAGCAGTCGGGGCGCGATCGGGTGATCTGTTACGAGTCGATCCAGACGGCCGACGGCATGCCCGTCCCCAGCGACGGCCAGTCGGGATGCCTCTTCGCCGGCGTCACCGCCCGCGACGTGATGACTCCCCTGGTCGCGTCGCTGCGGAAGTCGATGACCGTCGGTGAGGCTGCCGAGTATTTCCTCCGCTCGCGGATCAACTCCGCCCCCGTGGTCGACGAGGAGGGGAAACTTACGGGCATGCTCTCCGAAAAGGATCTCATGGCGGCCATGGTCTCACTGGAGTGTTGGAGCCACCCCCTCTCCGATGTGATCAGGTCCAACGTCATCGTCTACGAGGAGCGGGAGCCGATCCGGACGATCTACGAGTTCCTCTGCCGGGTCTCCATCCGGCGGGTCGTGGTCGTCTCCCGCGGCGCGCCCACCGGCACGATCAGCCGCGGGACTCTCCTCCGCTGGTTTCGCAACCAAGTGCTGGGCAGCGGGCTGATGGGCCAGATCCCTCGATCGGCCGCCGAAAACCGGAGCAGCCAGTGGTGCTGCCGAGACCTGGAGAGGACGGCGCGGACTATTGCGGCCACCGCGGGCCGGCTGCAAGAGGAGTTGGCCGACGCGTCCGGTGGCCGCGTCCCCCTGGTAGTCGGCGCCGCCACCCGCATCCAGGAGCTCGTCAACGACCTGCTCGCCAACGCCCGAGACGCCGAACCCGCGGGCCGTGGCCTCCACAGCGGTACCCTCATGCTGGGCAGCGGGCATACCGACTGAAGCGTCTACCCATGGCGGAACTCCCGCGCCCCCTGCGTGAGGGCATGGGCCGACGACGCGTCGGTCGAGACGGGCCCTTCGATGCTGCCGACGGAGGAGCCCGCGGCGGCCCGACCGCCGCTATCCTCTGCGGCCTAGTAGACGGCGACGCCCAGGCCGGTGCGGCGGCGAACCCGCTCGGCAATGGCGGTCAGCTCGGCGCGGGTGAGGGCCGAGACGAAGGCCTCGGCGGGCGGGCGGGCGACTGAATGCAACTGCACCAGCTTGACGGTTCCCCCGGCAGCGGTGATCTCGGCGAGCCGGTCGGCGTAGGCCGCGATCTCGGCATCCGGCGGCGGCTCTCCGGCAAGCCGCATGAGGAGCGTTTGAATGACCAAGGGCCGCTCGCGGGCCGCCGCCCGGAGGTTGTCGAGAATGCGGGAGAAGGGGATCGCGGAGCGGGCGACGCGGGTATAGTAGGCCGCGGTCCCGGCGTCGAGCTTGGCCCAGACCTCGCCGCCGTGGGCGTCGAGGATCGACAGCCCGCGGCGGACGGCCGGGCGATGGAACATGCTGGCGTTCGTAATGAGGACCAGTTTGACGCCGTCCAAGGCGTGGCGTTGGCGGACTTTGGCCGACACGCCGACGATCTCGTCGAAATTGACAAAGGTGGTCGGCTCGCCGTCGCCGCTGAAGGCGATATCCCTGAGCTGCCTGAGCTCCGCCGGGGCGTTCCGGAACGGCGGCCCCGCGAAGACCGCTCCCTCGGTCACCGCCGCCACCATGGCCTCCAACTCCCCCTCCAGGATCGCCAGATCGACGAATGCCTTCTCCCCCGGTTGCCCCCGATCCACCTGGCAGTAGACGCAGTCGAAGTTGCAGATCTTGTCGAGGTTGAGATTGATCCCGATGGAGATCCCGCCCGACCGGCGACTGAGGACGGGGTAGACGTACCGGTTCCGCTGATAGGAGCGGGGATGGGAGGCGAACAACGCGTCGCCCGCGGGAGCCTTATCGGGGATCATCGAGGGGGTTGCGCGGACACGCGCAGTCGCTGGGTGTGCGCTCGTCGAAGGCCACCGCCGACGGCTTCGGTCCCACGCGCGCCGACCGCAGGCGCGGGCCGTCGCTCCGCTGCCGGCTGAGACCGGAACGGGGAAAACAGCTACTTGGCGGCCTTCGCCTTGCCGCTGGCGGAGGCCTTGTCTTTGTCCTTTTCGGCGGTCCGCCGCTCGCGATCGGTGGAAAGGACCTGGCGGAGGAGCGCCGAGTAGTCCTCGTAGGCCACCTCGGACGGCGGGCCCGGTGCATATTGGTAGATCGAACTCGAAGTCTTATTGGCGAGGCACAAAAGGGTCGAACCCACCGTGCCATAGCCGTTGTTGGAAATCACCACCCCGCGACGGCCAAATGCATCGGGCTTGCGGGAGAAGGCCCGGCTGGCAACCGCCAGGAAGGTGACCGCGGAGTCGAGCTTCTGGAGCGTGAGCTGGCGGCGGATGAACTCCTGGCGTGGGTCGTGGTGATCGTCGAGATTGCCGTTGCTCAGCAGGTGCAGTCCGGCGGTGAGCTCGACCACTTGCACGCGACTCCCCCCATAGACGACTCTGCCGCACCTGTTGTCGACGCAGAGGAGGTTCACGCCGGCGTAGCGGCCGCTCTCCAGCTCCTCGGCGGCCCGTTCCGCCGCCTCGTCGGCGAACTTGGCGCCGAGCAGGTCGCGGCACAGCAAGCCCCGCGACCGCGGTTCGTGCGGCACGAAGGGCGTGGCGCGGTTCAGCGCAGCGATCACCAGTCCGAACTGGTTCACCCCGAACCACGTCCCCCCCGCCTTACGGTCGGTTCCGCACACGACCCGAGGCTTACCCGGCTGGATGCGCGGTGGTTGCGAGGGACGGTCGAGGCGCTCTTCCCGGTTGTGGGCAACGAGGATCGGCGCGTCGCGAACCGTCTTGTACTGGATTGCCAAGATACACATGTGCGTCAATGGGGAATTCTCTCGGCGTGCCGCGCGTCACGAACCCCTTACCGCGTCGCTGGCGGCCCCACCATGCCGGGGGACGGAAACCGCTATACACAACCCCTGATTCGAAGCGGCTGCCTTTCTGGGTTTCCCGCCGGTTTGACACCAATCGGGCGCGCGTCAATCGCCTCGGCCCCCCATCCCTCCATGAGTCGTTCTTCTGGGAGCTGCTCAAACATCTCAGTGTAGCCGCTAGGGAGCCCTTCCT
>SLBP01000134.1:0-25218 GCA_007126245.1 Planctomycetales bacterium | reverse complement strand
CTCTTCCTCCTGCCGCTCTGGGGCAGCTTCTACTGGCACCGGGGCCTGTACCGGTTTGCGGGCGCTGTCGCCGGGGCACTGCTGGCGGTCATCGCCTCCCTGGCGCTGACCTCCTCGACGCTCTCCTCCTTCTTCGCCCAGCTCATGCAGATGCTCGGCGGAACGATCCTCTCCATGGAAGGGGCGTCGGGCTTCTGGCTCTACCACGAGCCGGCCTTCCGCATCCCCATCCTTGCGGCCTTCGTCGTCATGAGCATCGGGCTGGCGCTCTGGCCGGCCCATAAGAATCTAGGCACCCTGCTGAGCTGTTCGGCAGCCGTGATGGTCGGCGTGCAGTTCTGGCACGCCCAGGAGGGTGGGCTCTTCATGGGCTGGTACCTGCCCCTGCTCCTCTTGACCGTCTTCCGCCCCAACCTCGAGGACCGCGTCGCCGAAATGGCCGTCATCGACGGCCGCTTCCCCTGGCGCCGGCTGGCCGCCGCCGCCTGACGCGCTGGGGGATGATGGACCATACGCTCACCGCTCTCCTCTTCGGCACCGCGGCCGCCTTCATGGCCGGAATGTCCAAAACGGGCGTGCCCGGGGTCTCCCTGCCCGCGGTCGTCTTCATGAGCTACGCCTTTGCGGGCAACGCCAAGGACTCCGTCGGCGCCCTCCTGCCCGTCCTCATCATCGGCGACTGCATCGGTGTGGCCATCTACCGCCGCCACGCCGACTTCCGCCAGATCGCCCGCCTCTTTCCCTGCGTCGCTCTAGGGATGATCCCCGGGGCCCTGGTCCTCAATTCCACCAGCCACGCCCAGTTCAAGCTCGTCCTGGGTTGGATGGTCTTGATACTTCTGGTGCTGGAGATCGGCCGGCAGTGGTTCGGCTGGACCCGTCTCTCGGAGCGACGGTGGTTCGTCGCCGTCATGGGGGTGCTCGCCGGCTTCGGGACGACGGTGGGCAACGCCGCCGGGCCGGTCATGGGCATCTACCTGGTGGCCCACAGCCTGCCGAAGAACCAGTTGATGGGCAACTGGGCCTGGTTCTTCCTGATCGTCAATTCCGTCAAGGTGCCCATCTACCTCGGCCTGGGGACGATCACGACGACCACCCTGGAGTTCTCGGTCCTGGTGATCCCCGCCGTCCTCCTGGGGACGCTCGCCGGCCGGCGGCTCTTCCTCTGGATCTCGCAGGACCTCTTCGACCCGCTGGTGCTCACCCTCGCCGGGATCGCCGCCCTGCGGCTCGTCGTGCCCTGAACGGTCGGAAGAGGCCTCGCCGCCGATGAGCGCCCCTACTCGAGCGCGCTTTCGACGGCCGACTTCAGGGCAGCCTCGGCCTGCGATCGATAGCGATGACCGGCAACCGCCCTCTGCGCCGGGTCCTTCTACCAGGCGATCGTCAGGCGGCCGGTGACGCCGGTGACCTGGTAGCATGGGCCGATATCGGCGGGGCCCGTCTCGAAGGGGATGCGGCCGCTGCGCCAGGGATAGTTGGCGTTCAGGTAGACGCGGATGTTTTCCTCCCGCGCCTCGCTGCCCGGGTAGAAGACGACGGTGGCATCGGCCAGCCCGTCCACCTCGAGACGCCGCACCACGCCCCGCACGCCCGAATGGCGTTCGTTACAGCCCACGCGGCCGCCGCTGGGCTGGGTGACGAAGACGCGGCATTCGCGGTGCCAGCCGCGGGGCTGTTGGTAGGTGGAGCACCCCTCCTCGAGCACCGTTTCGTAGCCCAACAGCAGCGGCGCACCCTGCGGGAAGCGGAAACGCTGCTTCACGGTGGTGTCGGGCGTGTACCCGGAGAAGTAGAAGCCGTTGTTGCAGCGGGCCACGCAGACGACCGGGCTTCTCGCAGCCGGCCGCAAACGTTCCTGCAGGAAGGTGTAGCCGAACTCGCCGAGCGCGTAGCGCATCAGCAGCGTGCCATGGAAGAACTCCTCGGGGTTGTCGGGCGTGAGCAGCCGGCCGCCGACGTAGCGGTTCGAATGCGTGCCGCGATAGTAGATCACTTTGCCGCCCCGCCAGTCGTCCCGGCTCCGCGCGACCAGCACGTGGCGCGCCCGGTCGCCCTGCTTCATGGTGGCCAGCACCCGCGTCGCGGCGTCCTGGCGGTCGGCGACCACCGGCTCGACGCCCCCGCCGTTGACCAGCGGGTCGTGGCGGACCTGCGCCGGGGCCTCGGCCTGCGTGAAGGCATCGCCGGGGACAGAGTAGTCGAGGTCGAAGGTGCCCTCCAGAGGCTCGTCGGGGCGGAGGTTGAGGAAGTCGAGGAAGGCCGAGCCGGCATGGGCCAGGGGTCCGTAGACCATCAGTTTGCCGCCGCCGCGGACGAAGTCCATCAGCGCCGCCTCCACCGCCGAGCCGCTCTCCGGCGCGATGGTCACCAGGACGGTGCCCCGGTAAAGATCCGGCTTCCGCTTCAGCGAAGCCACCAGCCCGGCGGTGGAGACGACGGTGTTCAGCGGGAACCCGCCGTTGATCGCCTGGCGGATCACCCAGTCGCCGCTGAAGATCTCGCCCAGCCGCTCGGGAAAGCGGTAGGCCCAGTCGTGGTATTCGTCGAAGGGATAGACCCAGACGAACGGGCCGGGGGCATCCGGGGCGTTGTAGCGGCCCTCGAGGATGTGCGGGGTGACTTCGTTGGGGACCTGGACGGGCATGTTCCCGAAGGAGTCGTCGATGGAGAGGAAGTTCAGGTGGGCCGGATGGACGACCTCGCCCTCGCGGTTCACCCGCGCGCAGGCCAGCGGCAGGTAGATGTCATGGGGGGAGCGCCCATAGCGGTCGAGCCAGGGGCTGTTGATCCACCAGGGGTCGTGGGTATAGAAGCGGAAGATGTAGTCCTCGTCGGGGAGCTCGGCCATGCGAGAGAGGTAACCGGTGAGCTCCAGGCCGAAATCGCCGTCGAGCGCGGCCCAGGGCGAGTTGGGCGGCGGCAGGAGGTTGAAGCCGCCGCGGTAGATGGCGCGGAGGTCGACGCCGTCCCGGGCGAGGTCGATGCCCGTGGCCAGGTTGGTGCCGCGGGTCTCGACGCGGAACTCGGGGCACTCGCGGCGGAAGAGCCGCCAGAAGTCGATCACCAGCTCCCGCGTCTGCCGCAGCTTCTCGCCATCGAAGCTCTTGCCCGTGAAGATGGCCCCCGTCGAGGACCAGGGCTCCAGGCCGAAGCCGAAGCCGTTGGAGAGCCAGATGTAGTCGTAGCCCAGGTCGGTGAGGAAGTGCTGGACCTGCCGTCCGAAGAAGGTGCCGAAGGGGGTGCCTTCGGGAATGCCCTCGGGAAAGCCCGCGTACGGCTCGTCGTCGCCGTGGAGCACGGCGTAGCAGCAGACGAAGGTCTTCTCGCCCATCGTGGCGCCCATGAGGATCTCCGGGTGCCTCGTGTACTTGAAGTCCGACTTGGCGAACTCCGGCCCGGGATCGAACGTGGCCCCCACGCGCACCGGTTTGCCGGTTACGCGGCGCCCTTCTTCCTTGAGGCACTGCACGATGAAGCCCAGGTCGCCCAGCGTGTATTCGGGCGGATCCTCCATGTAGAGGAAGGCCCGCTCGTGGATGGAGAGGGGCGCATCGGGCTCCGAGCCCACGGCACGGCCCGTGTTGGGGTTGCCCAGATACATCGCCCATTCCAACCGCTGAGCGGGATCGCCGCGGTAGTCGAGGATCTCGGAGCCGTCGGCGGTCCACATCATGACCGAGACCCGCTCGGCATGGCGGATCAGCGCCGCCCACTGCGTGAAGATCTCCCGGCAGATGCCGCGGATGTATTCGGGATCGTTCTTCTTGAAGGGCTTGAGGCTCACCTCGAGCGTGACGTTCTTGAAGGGCTCGCCGCGGGTGAAATGAGCGTCGGCAAGGCCGATCCGCGGCTCTTGGAAGATCTGCCCCAGCCCCTGCGACGCCGCGAAGGCGCCCCCCAGGGCGGCCGTGCAGGCGAGGACTTCGCGCCGGCTCAAACCTGCTTCCCTGGTACGGTCTGTTCCGGCCATCGATTCGTGCGACATAACAAACTCCCGGATTCGTTGTGTGACCGTTCGATGGAATTCGCGCCTGCAGCTTCTCTGGCCGCGGCGTCCCTCTTCTGCCTGCTGCGCCCTCGCGAAAATGGGCCGGACAAGCCCCCGGCAGAGGGCGCTGCCGCTGCGGACCGGCGAGCTCCGGCGGGAGGCGGGTTATTCGCCGCCGACCCACGCTTCCATTGTGTCCCGGTCGAGCGGGCCCCAGTAGAGGCGGAAGTCCTCGATGAGGCCGCGGAAGAAGCGAGGGGTCTGGTAGGAGCCCACGGGCGAGCCGGTGTCGGCACCGACCTCGAAGACATCGGCTGGCGTCTGGCGGATGAAGGCACCCGGGGCGTCGGCCACGACGCGGCCGTCGACGAGCAGCCACAGCCTGCCGTCGGGCCCGACGGCGCCGGCCAGGTGGCTCCAGGCATCGAGCGGCAGCGGCGAGGGCGCCACAACCTCGTGGGAGACATTCGCGGCGTTGATGACGAAGCGGGGGACGCCGCCGTCCAGGTGGAGGCTGTACCCGTGGCTCACTCCGCCGATGGCCGCCACCACACCGTCGGCGGCCGCGGGACGCACGTGCGCCCCGACGACCAGGGGGCGATAGTCGGGACCGAGGCTCTCGGGCGTCTCGCGGCGGAAGATGCGGCTTCTCCCGTCGAGCTCGAGGGCGCGGCCGAAGCGGCCCGCGACGACCTCGCCCCCCTCGACGATGCCGTGGTGTCCCTTGCCCGAGAGGTCCTCGAGGCGATCTCCTTCGATGCGGGCGAAGTCGTAGCGGACGGCCAACTCGCGGACCACCTTGCGCGGGTCGCGGGGCGTCCGCGGCGGCTCGATGCCCCCGACGATCGTGTCGTCGTCGCGGTAGTGATCCCTGAGGCGGGCCAGCTCCGCCTCGAGCTCGGTGCGGACCTCGGCGTAGGCGGGGTCGTCGTAGACGCTCTGCATCTCGTCGGGATCCTCGACGAGATCGTACAGCTCCCACTCCTTAAGCTCGTGGAAGTGGATCAGCTTGTAGCGGTCGGTCCGCACGCCGTAGTGCTTGTGGACCATGTGGACTGCGGGGTACTCGTAGTAGCGGTAGTAGATCGACTGCCGCCAGTCGTCGGGCGTCTCCCCTTCCAGGAGCGGCAGGAGGCTGCGGCCCTGCATGTCGCCGGGCTCGTCGGCCCCGGCCAGCGCCAGGAAGGTCTGGGCGAAGTCGAGGTTCAGGACCATCTCGTCGCGGACCACACTGGCATCGACCCGCCCCGGCCAGCGGACCAACAGGGGCATCCGTAGCGACTCCTCGTACATGAAACGCTTGTCGTACCAGCCGTGGTCGCCCAGGAAGAAGCCCTGGTCGGAGGTGTAGACGACCACGGTGTTCTCGGCGAGCCCGCTGGCGTCCAGGTAGTCGAGCAGGCGGCCCATGTTGTCGTCGATCGAGGCGATCGTCCGCAGGTAGTCCTTGATGTAGCGCTGATATTTCCAGCGGACGAGGTCGTCGCCTTCGAGCCCCTCCGGCGGATCCTCTTTGAGGTCCCGGGGGGTCAGGTGGTGGGCGACGGTCATCTCCTGGACGCGGGCCGCCGTGCCGCGGCCGGACCAGTCGTCGAAGAGGGTGGCCGGCTCGGGGATATCGACGTCGTCGTAGAGCGTCAGGTGGTCCGGACCGGGAGCCCATTCGCGGTGGGGGGCCTTGTGGTGGTACATGAGGAAGAAGGGGCGCTGGCGGTCGCGGCGGTTCTCGAGGTAGTCGAGGACGAAGTCGGTGATGATGTCGGTGACGTAGCCCTCGTGGCTCTTGCGCTCGCCCATCTCGATCATGTCCGGGTCGTAGTAGTCTCCCTGTCCGGGGAGGATGTTCCAGTAGTCGAAGCCCGTCGGATCGCTCTTCAGGTGCCACTTGCCGATAATCGCCGTCTGGTAGCCGGCCTCTTGTAGCAGGGGGCCGATGTGCTGCTGGCTGCCGTCGAAGGCCTCGCGGTTGGTGATCACGCCGTTGAGGTGGCTGTGCTTGCCGGTGAGGATCACGGCCCGGCTGGGGGCGCAGATCGAGTTCGTGACGAAGGCGCTGGTGAAGCGCATGCCTTCGGCGGCGAGGCGGTCGAGGTGCGGCGTCTCGTTGATCACGCTGCCGTAGGAGGAGAGGGCGTGGTTGGCGTGGTCGTCGGCCATCACGAAGACGATGTTCGGCCGTTCGGCTTCGGCCGCCGCCAGGGGGACCAGGGCGGTGATCAGGAAGGCGAGAGCGGGGGGGAGGCGGTCCATGGTCGGCTCCTCAATGGATGGGGCTTCCTCGCGCTGCCGCGCACCTCCTCGATCGGCGGGCATCGGCGAGATTCGGCGCTGCCCAGATCATAGCTCCGCAGCCGCGGGTTCGAAAGCCTTCGCCACGAAATGCTGCCCGCCTCCCCTGCGGCGGCGAGCGACGGCCGCGGGGAGCGCCTACGATCCTTGAGCCGTGCCGGCCGCACCGTCCTCGGCGAGGCGAACCAGGGCGTGGCAGGCGTTGGAGAGCACGATGCAAGAATCGAAGCGGCGGACGAGGCGGGCCAGGTCCTCGGCGCGGTCGAGGGGCGTTACGTCGAGCTGCTCGACGACTTCGGGAGACAGACGGCTCAGCAGGTAGACGTGGCCGCGCTCGAGGGCATCGGCCAGTTGGGCGGCCGGCAGGGCGTCGGCGGGGAGGCTGCGGGCGATCTGCTTCAGGGCCATCTGCCGCGAACGGGCGCCGCCGATGCGCCGCAAGGCGGGTCCAGGGGTTTCGCGGAGCTCGGAGCAGAGCACGATCGCCCCGTCGTCCTCGACGAGCGCCGTAGCTGCTGCCAGGGCCCGCCCCACGTTGGTCCAGGTCTGCTGGGTCGGCCCTCCGGGCACCGCTGCCACCACCAGGGGCGCCGAGCGCGGCACTGAGCAGTCCCAGGCCTGGGCGTAGACCTCCGCGCCGCGCCGCGCTACCGATGGCGGGTTTCCGGCGAGAACGTCGAGCACGCGATCGCCGCAGCCGGGGACCACCTGGATGGTGAACTGAAGCCCGAGAAGCCAGGCGACCTCCTCGACTTCCTCGGCGAGTCGTTCCCGGTCCTTGGCTCGGCGCTTGAGGGCGCCGGGAGTGCGGAAGCGGTGTATCGTGGCCTCGTCGGAGAAAGCGGGGTACACGGAGCTGTGGATGCCGTAGTACCCCGCCGACGACGGCGGGTGCAGGCAGCCGATGGGCAGCACCACGTCGGCATCGTGGATCACGCGGCTGAGCAGGATCGGTTCGCCCGACTGCCGCGCGGCCAGGTAGGCCAGGTCGCGGCGGTTCGCCGGATCGTGCGTGACCAGGCCGATGTCGTTTTGCCACGCCGGGGGGGTCAGACGCCGCGGGTCCCCGCCCGCCGCCGCTTCGGACCGGGTCTGCAAGACCGTCAGCCCATCCGTCGAAACGCCCCCCTCGACCAGTGTATGGACTACGGCCGCCACGACCTCCGCCGCGCGCGGCACCCCATCCTCGAGAAGGATGACGATGCGGTCCTCAGGCGTAGTTGCTCGGACCAAGGGGGGATAATCGAGCGGCTCCGCCAGACTGGCGGCCACCGCTGCAGAGGGGTCATCGAGCGGTAATCCCCGCGGCGCGCCGCATTGCGCCATCACGCCCCCCTCCGGCGATTCCAGCCGCACCGAGCAGTCGTTTCCGTATCGCAGGATGGCAGGCATCGTCTTCCATCAAGCCCACGAGGGGTGATCTTGAAATAGAGAATAGGCAGTCTAGGGCGACTGACAAGAATACTTGACTGTTCGAGAGGAGTGAGTTCCATCTTACCGGTCGTTCTCCTAAGCGGTCAAGAAGCCGAGCTTTACGTGCTCGGCCCCTTCGAAAATAATTACATGGAGTGCGTGATGCGCGCCCGCGTCGGCGCCAGAGCCGAGTGTCGAGGGTGGCGGCAAGCTATATTGGCTTGGGAGCCCGCGATTTCGCCGGAAGCCGCTCAGCACCTGGGGCGCATGATCTCGTTTCCCACGGAACCAGAGGAAAGGACAGCGGCATGACGCGATGTCCCGGCAAGCATGGGCGGCCGATACCGGTCTTAGAGGGGGGGCGGTCGTTCGTCTTGGCGATGGCCGTGGCAGTCTGGGGCGCCCTCGCCATGAGCGGTTGTACAAACGATCCGGCGGCGCCCGAGCCCGAAAAGGCGGCCGAGGCGGCCGACGAGGCGCGCGCGGCGGGCAAGCCCCAGCAGCCGATCTCGGACCTGGACGAAGCGCTCCCGGCGGCCGACCGCTCCGCCGCGCACGAAGTGCTCGAGGCGATGGTCGCCGTCTACCGCAACGCGGAGTCCTACCAGGACCGTGCCTTCCTGCGGCTGACGGCGAGGTCGGAAGGGCCGACTGCGGAGACGGAGACGGACCGCATCGAGCAACAGACTCCCTTTTCGGTGGTCTTCGAACGGCCCAGCCGCATCCGTCTCGATGCCTACGGCGCCCGCATGACGAGCGACGGCGAGCGCCTCCAGGCCATGGTCGAGCAGGTCCCGGGGCAGGCGCTCGATATCCCCGCCCCGGCGGCGCTATCGCTCGACAACGTGCTTCCCGACCCCACCCTGGAAGATGCGGCCCACGGTTTCGCCGGACCGCCGCCGCAGTTGCTCCTCCTGCTGGAAGCCGATTCCGCCGAGGTGCTTCTGGGCGAGGGGGGGGAGGCGCGGCTCCTCGGGAGTGACGAGATCGAGGGGCGCGAGCACGAGCTGGTGGAAATCCGCCGCGATGGGGACGAACCGGTGATCTTGTGGGTCGATCGCCAGTCGCGCGGCCTGCGGCGGTTGGAGTTTCCCACGGAGATGCTCCACCGCGACCTCGAGAACTACTACCGCACCTCGCTCACCGACCTCTCCCTGGTGGCGGAGTTCGTCGACGTCCGTTTCGACGCCTTCGTCGACCCGGCGGCCTACCGGATCGAGGAGGCGGCGGAGGTGCCCCGCCTGCCCCTCTTCACCCGGCCGTCGCCGGCTCTGCTCTTGGGCGAGGAGATCGGGCCCTTCTCGTTCGACGACGTGCAAGAGTCAGACTACGTCGTCACGCGCGAGTCCCTGGCCGGCCGTGCCGTGGTGCTCGAGTTCTGGGCCACCTGGTGCGGTGCCTGCAGCCAGGTTCTCCCGGTCATCGAGGAGGCGTACCAGCAATTGAAGGACGACGACCGCGTAGTCTTTGTCGCCGTGAGCGTCGATGAGCCGGACGTCACCGACGCGCAGGTCGCCGCGGCCCTGGAGGACTGGGGGGTGACGATCCCGCCGCTGCGCGATCCCCAGCACCACGCCGCCCAGCTCTTCCACGTCTCGGCGATTCCCACGCTGGTCGTCCTCGGGCCCGACGGCACGGTGCAGTATGTCGACGCCGGCATCGACACCCGCGACGTGGCGGCGGCACTGCCTGAGATCGTCGGCCGCGTGCTCGACGGAGAAGACGTCTACGAGGAGGCGAGGCAGCGCTTCCTGGAGGAGTTGTCCCAGCGGCGCGCCTACTGGGAGTCGCTCCGCGACGCCGCCAACCAGGGTGCCGTCGAAGGGTACGAGATCCCGCGGCCCGAGATCGCCCCGGAAAGCCGCCCCGAGCGGCTCGTGCTGACACCCGCCTGGGAATCGACCGATGTCTACCAGCCGGGGAACATCCTCGTGGTCGCGGGCGCGGAGGGGCCGCGGCTATTGGTCATCGAGCACTTCCGCGACCTCGCCGAGTTCTCGGCCGACGGGGAGGTCGTGGCGCGGCACGCGCTCGACCTGCCGGAGAACGAGGTGATCAGCTTCATCCGCACGGGAGTGGCGGCCGACGGCTCACGGCTCTTTGCCGTGGCCGCGGAGGGACGTCCGCAGGTCTTCCTTCTGGACGGAGACTTCGAGGTGCTGGCAGCCTACCCGGCCGCCGCCGACTCGCCCGCCCTGCTGAACGACGTGGCGATTGCCGACTTGAGCGGTGAAGGCGTACCCACCGTCTACGTTGGCTATTGGGGCAGCGCCGGCGTGCATGCCGTGAGTCCCGGCGGAGAGCGCCTCTGGTCGAACCGCGCCGCGGGTCAGGCGCTGCGTCTGGGTGTCACCGGCCCGGATCGCGAAGGCTTCCGCGGCTTGGTGAGCACCAACGAGCGAGGCACCCTGCTGATCTACGATGCCAGCGGCGAGGTGCTCACCGAGGTCCCCGTCCCCGACCGCCCGATCCACTGGCTGGCCGCCGCCGACCTGACCGGCCACGGCCAGCCCGAATGGGTCGCCCTGGCCGGGAAGGTCGACGAGCAGGGCACCACCCGCGAGGTGGTCGTGGGGATCGACCTCGTCGGCGAAGAGCTCTGGAGCTACGAGCTTCCTCCCGGCGCGCCCCAGGAGCTTGCGGAGCGCGGCATGGCGGGACGGATCGCCCCGCAGGAACCGGGATGTTGGATTTTCGTCGGCGCCGACGGGTCGCTCCACTTCCTCGCTTCCGACGGCACGTTTCTCGACCGCTTCCACGTCGGGGCGCCCGTCCGCGGTGTCGCCACCGTCGAGCACGGCGAGGAGATGCTCCTCGTCGTCTCGACCCCCGCCGGCGTGCGCGCCTGGCAGATCGACTCGGCCGCCCTCACTCGCTGACCATCTCGCGGATGAAACGGACCCGCGGTCTGCCCGTGCCCGAGGCCTCGACGTGCTCGGCGAGGTAGCGTTGCTGTTCGCGGCGGTTGTAGGATGGGCGGAAGTTGTCGCCCTTCTGGAGGATGGCGCGGTGATCGGGCATCTCGCCGAAGGCCTCGGCGCCGGCGACCTGCGCGGGGAACCAGACCCCCTGCCCCTCCGAATCGACCAGGTAGAACTCCGCGTAGCAGTGGCCGGGAAGCCAGACGGTCCGCGCCGGGATGCCGGCGGCGCGGCAGAGAGCGATGAACAGGGAGGTGAGGTCCTCGCGCTGGCCGTAGCCGTCCCGAAGTGTGGCGGCGGCCCCTTTGAGCCGTCCCGGCTTGTTCTCAATGTTCTCCCTTACCCATTCGTAGATGGCTTCGGCCTTCTCCCAGCCCCCTTCGAGTTCGCCGACGATCTCGAGGGCCTGGCTGCGGACGCGGGAGTCGCGCGGCTCGATCTGCAGGCTGGGATTGAGGTACGACCGCAAGGGGGCGTCGAGATCCTGCGGCTCCGGGACGCGAAAATCATCGGTCTCCGCCGGGGGAAGCTGTGCGAAGCGCTCGATCTCCAGTGTCACGATCGCGTGGGCGGATTCGCCGGCGCCGAGGCTGTTCACGTTCATCAGCATCATGTTCACCGTCCCCTCGGTCCGGAAGGAGACGCGGGCATTGGAGGAGACGTCCTCCTCCACCACGTGGACGATCTGCTCCGGCCAATCGACGGGCAAGGGAACGTAGCCCACCACCCGGCGGCACGGGCCGCCGCTGGCCGTGATCTCCACCCCCGCGCGCCAGCGCTGCACCCGGGATTCGCCCAGTTCGGTCTCCTGGGGCGCTGGAGTGAGGAACTGCGCCGCCGCCCCGTCGCCGAAGGCCGCCGTCCCCAATACCGCCGCCAGCACGACCGGCAGCCGGACGGAAAGCCGGGCAAGAGAAGCAGCACCGATTCCGCAAACGCCTGTTCGGTAGGGGAACTGATTCACGGGTGGCAACCTCGAAGGAAAGAATCGTTGTGATCGTTGACGTTGGGAGGGGAAATCTGCGTTGTGTCGTTCCCCGCCTCCAGCCCCGGGCGCCGCTCCGTGCGGTTCCGTTGCGTCCCGCCCCACGGCCCCTTACGGCTCGGCGGGGCGGAGGATGAACTCGACCTGCGGCACACCGCCGCCGCGGAGCGGCGCCGCCGTGAGCGTCGTGGGCAACAGGCTCATGGGGCGTTCCCGCCCGCTCGCATCGACGGCTCGGAAGTTGTCGCCCTTCTGGAGGATGATGTCCTTCTGGGGGATGGCGCCGAAGGCCCGGTCGCCTGCCACCTGACAGGGGAACCAGCGGCCCGCGCCACCGGTGCCGGCGAGGTAGAACTCGGGATAGACGTGGCCGGGTACGCGGACCGTGCGGGCAGGGATGCCCGCGGCACGGCAAAGGGCCACGAAGAGGTACGTCATCTCATCGCAATCGCCGGTACCCCGCTCGAGAGCCGCGACGGCCGACAGGGGAGTCTCTCCCTGGTCGTCGACGAAGCGGATCCGCTTGCGGACGAAGTCGTAGATGGCCTCGACGCGATCCCAGTCGCTCTCGGCATCGGCCCCCACCTCGGTGGCCAGACGGCGGATGGCCGGGTGCGTGCTCTCGATCATCGGGCTGGGCGTCAGGTACGGGCGCAGCGCCCGCAGGGCGGTGCCGCGGGGGATCGTCAGGCGGTCGGTATCGGTGGGCAGCGGCTCGTTGCGGCGGACGACCTCGTAGGTAATCACGGCCCGCGCCGTCTGGCCGGGGGCCAGGCGGGCGATGCGCACGACCATCTCCCGCGCCCCCGTCTCCCGCCCCCCGGCGGCGACCTCGCGATAGCCCACCCGGACGCCGGGCGAGACGTCTTCGGCGACAACGCGGACCGTCTGTTCCGGCCATTCCATGGGCACGGCCGTGAATCCCACCAGATCCTGGCAGGGGCCGCCCACCGCCGTGACGACAAGACCCACTTCCCAGCGCTGCGCGCTCGCGTGGGTGGTTTGGCCCGGCCGCGGCGCCGTCTCGGGCCCCCGGCCGCCGGACCAAGGCAGCGTCGTCTGCGCCGTCGCCGACGGCGCGATCGCCAAGGCGAAAACGCCAAGGGTAAGGAAGGAGAACAAACGCGTCACGGATGCACCTATCAGGGTCCCATCGCGCCACAAACTCACGCCATTCCCTCTATTTTAGCCCAGCCGCCGCCACGGGACACCAAGAAAGGTCGCTCGGCTCCCCGCTTCGAGCTTCGGCCCGTGGTTGATGCAACACCCGCGGGCTATTTCGAGAAGGCACCAAGCGAGGGCCCACCCCACCGGCTACCACCCCGGTTGGGGGCGGGGTTTCGCAGGGGTCTCACAGGACGCACAATAGGACATCTCTCGTGGTACGCCGCCACCAACCGACCCGCCGGCGCGGTCAGCCGGCCTGGCGGCTCGCCCGATACGACCCGGAGACGCTCGATGAACGACGAACACCCCCTGCGCCGGCAATGCCTGGAAATGACCGGCAGCTTCATGCCCATGTGCGTGCTGGGGGCGGCCGCCGAGCTGGATCTGTTCACCAGCCTCGGCGAGGAATGGCTCGACGCCGGGGGAGTGGCCGAGCGGCTTGGCGCCGACCGGCGGGCCGTGGCGACGCTGCTCGACGCCCTCGCCGCCCTGGAGTACCTCGACAAGCGGGAGGAACGCTACCGTGTCCCCGAGGCGCTGCGGCCGATTTTGACGGAGGGACCCGACGAATCGGTCTTGCCGATGATCCGCCACCGCATGAACATGCTGCGGCACTGGGGGCAGCTCGCCTGGACGGTGAAGACGGGGGTTCCTTTCCCCGGACAAGAGAGCATCCGCGGCTTCGAGGCCGACCGGGCGGCCTTCATCGGAGCGATGCACGCCGCCTCGCGGGACGCGGCCGATAGGGTGGTGGCCCAGTTGGGACCGCCGCGCTTCGAGCAGCTTCTCGACGTGGGGGGCGCCTCGGGAACGTGGACCCGGGCCTTCCTGCGGACGGCCCCGAAGGCGCGGGCGACGGTATTCGACCTGCCCGACGCCATCGAGCAGGCCCGCCACCGCTTCGCCGGTTCCGAGATGGAGGGGCGCGTGACCCTGGTGGCCGGCGACTTCTACGTCAACGAGCTGCCCGCCGGGGCCGACTTCGCCTGGATCAGCGCCGTCATCCACCAGCACAGCCGCCGCCACACCCGCGCCCTCTTCGCCAAGGTCCACCGCGCGCTGCGGCAGGGGGGGACGGTCGCCGTACGGGACATCGTCATGGACCCCTCGCGGACCCGTCCGGTCGCCGGCGCCCTCTTCGCCGTGAACATGCTCGTGGGCACGCAGACCGGGGGAACGTTCACCTTCGACGAGATCGCCGAGGACCTGCTCGCCGCGGGCTTTCGCAACCCGCGGCTGGCCCTGGAAAGCGAATGGATGGACTCCGTCGTCGTGGCGGAAAAGGCGTGAAGCCCACCGGCCGGGTGCGGTTACCAAGTGAGCTCGTCGAGCGGGTCCTGCTCGACGACGGTGAGGGCGTTGAGCCGGTAGTCGGTCACTTGCTGGACGGTGCCGCCGGGCCAGCGGACCTGCACCCGGTCGATGGTGCGGCCGCGGCCCAGGCCCACGGTCACCGGCAGCTCGACCTGGGAGAGGTAGCTGCGGGTGGGCATCACCTGGCGGCGGAGCATTTCGTCGCCGCAGAAGACCTCGACCCAGGCCCCGATGGCGTCGCGGTTGTCGCGGGTGCCCACGAGGCGGAAGCGGAGGAAGTCGGCATCGTGGGGCCCGTCGTTGCGGAGCAGCAGCGGGGGGCCGTCGATCTGGGTGAAGATCACGTCCAAGGCGCCGTCGCCGTCGATGTCGGCGTAGGCCGCGCCGCGGCCCACGATGGGCGTGAAGAGGTCGGGCCCGCACTTCTCGGCGGTCACGTTGAGGAACTCGCTGGCCGCCTCGGGGCCGGCGTTCCAGAAGAGCCGCGCCGCCTGGCGGTACTGCTGGCCGCCCTGCACTTTTTCGATCTCCTCCTCGAGGTGGCCGTTGGTAGCCAGGAGGTCGAGCCGGCCGTTGAGGTCGTAGTCGAAGAAGAAGAGGCCGAAGGTCAGGTCGAGGCGCGTGGGGGGTCCCAGGCCGGCGGCCACCGCCTCGTCGGCGAAGAGGAGCGGCGCACCCTGGGAGACGTACAGGGCCGTCATCTCGTTGGCGAAGTTGCCGATGGCGATGCCCACGGCGTCGTCGTTGCGGTAGTGGGCCAGGTCGATGCCCATGGCGCCGCGGACGTTGCCGCTGCTGTCGAAGCCGATCCCGGCGACGTCGCCGATCTCGCGGAAGGTGCCGTCTCCCTGGTTGTGGAAGAGGAAGTTCCGCACCGTGTCGTTGGCCACCACGACGTCCAGCCGGCCGTCGCCTTCGAAGTCGATGAAGGCCAGTCCCAGGCTCTTGGCCATGGGCACGCCGGTGGCCGGGTTGGTGATCTCGATGCCCGCCTCGGCGGAGACGTCGGTGAAGCGGCCGTCGCCCTCGTTGCGGTAGAGGCGGGGAAAGGTCCCCGGGAAGAGGACCGGCGGCCCGTAGGCGCGGCCCACGCCCACGAGGGTGAAGTCCTGCGCCAGGTCGGCCTCGCGCGACCACTGCACGTAGTTGCACACGAGCAGGTCCAGCCGGCCGTTGCCGTTGTAGTCGAAGAAACCGCAGGCGGTGCTCCAGTCGTTCGAGCCGCCGGCGACGCCCGCGCGGGCCGTGACATCGGTAAAGGTGCCGTCGCCGTTGTTGCGGAAGAGGCGGTTCTCGCCCACGGCGGAGATGAGGACGTCCACCATTCCGTCGTTGTCGAAGTCGCCCACGGCCACCCCCATCCCGTAGAGCGAGACGTCGAGCCCGGAGGCAGCGGTAACGTCTTCGAAGCGGCCGCCGCCCAGGTTGCGGTAGAGAGCCAGGGTGGGCGGCGGGGCATCCTCGGCGCCGGCCGGCCGCTCCCAGGGCCAGTAGGAGGAGTTCACCAGGAGCAGGTCCTGGCGGCCGTCGCCGGTGAAGTCGAAGAAGGCGCAGCCGCCACCCAAGGTCTCCGGGAGCAGCTTGGCGCCGTAGGCGCCGCTGGTGTGGACGAAGTCGATCCCCGCTTCTTCCGTGACGTCGGTGAACCGTACGGCGGGGAGTTCGACCGGCGGCCGGTCGCGGAGCCGCGGTGGGATGAAGACCGCAGCGTCGGCCTGGGGCTCGGCATCGGGGCTGGCGGTCCACCAGATGAGGGCTCCGGCAACCGCAGATGCGGCGACGATGCCCAAGAGCGACCAGCGGAAGGCGCGGCCGATAATGCGGTCGTCGCCGGGCGACCCGTGCGCGGCGGGAGAGGATCTGGGTGATTTCACGGTGCGGTCTCCGCGGTCTCCGAGAGTACGGCGCTGCCGTCGAGCCCCGGTGCCCCGGGCCGTTGCAGCGGATAGATCGTCACCTCGTTGGCGGCGTGGTTGGCGGCGGGGTAGCGGCGGCGTGCCTCGGCCACGGCGCGGTCGCGGGCGTTCTCGTCGGGCTGGTAGCGGGCGTGCAGGGCGTGATGGGTCGCCGATCGCTCCCGCTCGCCGAGCTGGTCGTAGAGCAGGGCCAGGTTGTAGTGCGCCGTGACGTTCTCCGAGTCCAGCTCCAGCGTCCGCTGGAACTGCTCCGCGGCCTGCCGCAGCAGGGCCTCGCGCTCGTCGGCCCAGGCGGCGCCGCGGAGTTGCTTGGCGCGGTCGAAAAGGGTCTCGCCCAGGAGGTTGATGACCACGTAGTCCAGCGAGAAGTCGAACCCCCGCTCGAGCATCTCCGGCGTCCGCCGCTCGACCACGCTGCGGAAGCTCTGCTCCGCCTCGGCCAGATGGCCCTGCTGGCGGTTCACCAGGCCGCCCAGCCAGGCCATGGTCCACCAGGGGGCCGGCGGGTCGTTGTAGGCGGCGGCGCGGTGCAGGGCGTCGACCGCCTCGTCGAGCCGGCCCTCGTTGTAATAGACGCGGGCCAGGTTCAGCGGCCCGTCGTAGCGGCCCAGGGCCTCGACCTCGGCGAAGGCCTCGGCCGCCTGGCGGAGCTGGGCCCTCCCCTTGAGCAGGAGCCCGATGCCGTAGTCGTTCCAGCGCTCCCAGACGGCAATCTCCAGGGGGGAATTATCGACCGCTCCCGCGACGCCGACGGGCAGGGTCACCCGGTCGACGGCCAGCGTGGTGATCGGCAGGTCGTTCTCGTAGGGCTCGCGAGGGCATGCCCCCGTGACGAACTCCATGAGCCGGTTGTCGAACTTGCGGTACTGGAGGCGGACCTCGACGGTGATCGGCTCGCGCCACCCCTCGGGCACCTCGAGGCCGTAGTGCACCGTCTGCGCGGCGCCGGGCGGGATCTGGTGGTCGTAGAGGGGGACGAAGATGTCCTGCGGGTTGCGGCGCTCGATGCGGTTGCCCTCGCGGTCGAGCATGAAGACGTTCACGAAGTGGCTCCAGGGATCGACGTCGCCGAGGTCGTCCCGGCCGCCGCTCCGCCCGATGACGGTCTCGCCGCTGACCACTTCGACGTCCAGCCACACCTGGTTCGAGTCGGCCGTCCCCTGGGTGAAGTGGTGCCCCATCGCCAGGGCGCGGATCACCACCTCCAGCAGATAGCTCTCCCCGGGCTCGAGCACGGGAACCTCGGGGCGGAGGGGGGCCACCAGGGGTGCGTCGACCGTGGTCCCCTCGCGGATGCCGAAGAGGTCCACGCGCATCACCGCCTCCATAAACCGCTGGTGGGCTTCCACCACGTCCTGGGCGCCTCGCAGGTGGGCGATGCCCGTGTTGGCCGCGGGGAAGAGGTGGTTGTGGACGCTCAGCTCGGTGGCGCCGGCGAAGTAGCGGGCACCGAAGTCGTCCGAGGGTTTGAGCGGCATGTGGCAGTCGTTGCAGTTCTGCTTCGCCACCGGCGGATAGTAGAAGCTGCGGGCCCCGTGGCCGGAGACGCCGCTGAGCAGGAACGAATCGTAGTGGTTCTGCCCGCGGAGCCAGCGGTAGTCGTTGAGCTCCTCGGGGAGGTGGACCTTGTGGCAGGTGGAGCAGAACTCGGGCGTCATGTGCAGAGGCTTGAGGAACGTCTGCTTGTGGAAATCGGGCTTGGCCTTGATCAACTGCCGGTTGATCCAGGCGAGGATGCGGTTGTCGCTGAAAGCGAAGGGGTAATGGAGGGCCTCCTCGATGGTGTAGTCGGCATTGCCGCGGGTGCTGTTGACGTGGGTGATCGAGTGGCAGACGGTGCAGGTGATCCCGGCGTGGGCCGTGGGGTCGAGGACCGTGTCGTAGTGGGGGTCGTCGAAGAGGCCGCCAAACAGGGGCACCGGGTCGTGGCAGCCGGCGCACCAGCGGGAGCGGGCCACGTCGCCGTCGCGCTCCAGCGAGACCTCGCGGGTCTCGAGCACGCTGGCTGCGTAGACGGGGTTGTTGAAGGAGCTGAAGCGGTGCGCGCTCTCCGCCCAGTCGGCATGGACGTCCTGGTGGCACTCCATGCAGTACTTGTCGTTCATCATGATGTGGGGCGGGATGTACTCGCCGGTGGCCGTCTGCGCCAGCGACGGCCCGAAGCGCGCGCGGCTGGCCGCAGCCGAGTCGGCGGTGGGTCCGCGGGGGTCGACCCGGTGCAGTGGGATGAGCAGCAGGCAAATCCCCGCCAGCGCGGCGGCGTAGCCGGCCCCCAGCCGCCAGCGGATCCGCCGCCCGGCCAAGCGGTGCAGGCAGTAGAGCCACACGGCCGCCAGCGGGGCCAGCACGTGCAGCCAATAGATCAGGCTGCGCGTTCCCGGGTCGCGCAGGTGCAGCGGGCCGATGCGGACCAGCAGAATGCCCGTCACCAGGATCGCCAGCGTGGTCGCCAGGAGGCCGTAGCCCGCACGAACCGCCCGGCGGTTGGGCCGTTGCCGGGTGTTCCTGAGGTGGACGGCAACGAAGACGATGAGCGGGACCACGAGCACCAGCCCCAGGACGAGGTGCCCCAGGAACATGTACTGGTAGAAGTAGTTCTGATATGGGCGTTCGGTGGCCGCCTCGAGGGCGGTGATCGCCGCCAGATAGACGGAGTTGCCGCCCAGCACGGCTGCCAGGAGGAAGACGACCCAGAGGAGCACCCTCAGCCGAGGTCCAACCGCCGGCCGCAGGGGAGCCCGCCGCGGCGAGTGGGCAGGCCGCTGCGGCATGTCGGGCGATTCCATGACGGTCTCCCAGATACCCTACAGGGAATGAAGAAGCCAGGACGACTCAGCCGGCACCCCGCGCCGGGCTCTCGTCTTCACCCCCGATACGGCCCGGTAACCTGCCGCCGCGACCGGTGCCCGATCCGCCAGAACCACCTGCACGGAAGAATAAGGCCACCGGGGAAGCCGATCGGGGGGATGGCGGCTAAACTTACCGCCATTATAGCTGCGTTTTTGACTGCCGCAACTGATATTAATTCCGGCGGGGGAGGTCGGCCCTTGGCCGGACGATCACACCGAACCCCACAATGGTGCGGGGAGTCACCGCGGAGACAGGCCCTTTCTCCGGGCCAGTCCCGGATAACTTGACCGCAGCGGCTAGTTCGCTCAAGCTGGCATCGAAGCTTCGCGTTTCAATCCGGTCGCCGCTGAGACGGGCCGGCCGAGACCCGGTTCGATCCCTGGAGCGGACCACGCCTGGACACCGATTTCGCGAGAGAGGAGACGCTGATGAGATCGACTTTGTTCGCGACCATATTTGGGGCGTTGTTTCTGGCCACGTGGCTCGGCAGACCGGCGGCGGCCGCGCCGGACCGCTTCGAGCGGGTGGCGGCCGCCGGCGACCTCGAGGTCTTTCTCTGGCAGGACGTGGTGAATGTCTACGTCCTCCGCAGCGGCGACGCCGCCATTCTCGTGGGCCTCGGCGACGGCAGCGTGCTCGAGCACCTCGGCGAGCTGGGCGTCGAGCGACTGGAATGGGTGCTGCTGACCCAGCACCATCGCGAGCACTGCCAGGGCTACCCGAAGCTCGCCGGCTGGCAGGCGCGGATCGCCGCCCCCGAGCGGGAGCGGGCCCTGCTGGAACGCCCCGCCGACTTCCGCAAGATGCGCCCCTCGCTGGGCGACGCCTTCACGGTCCACGGCGCCAGCTACGTCCGCCCGCCCATCGAGCCGGTCTCCGTGGACCGCGGCTTCCAGCCCCGCGATACCTTCACCTGGCGGGGGTACGAGTTCTGGTGCCTGGAGACCGCGGGCAACAGCCCCGGGGGCATGTCGTACCTGCTCGAGGCCGACGACGGCTGGCTGGCCTTCTGTGGCGGCGTGATGGTCGCGGGCGCCCACATGCGGAACTGGTTCGATACGGAATGGGATTACGGCTTCGCCAGGGGACTGTACATGCTCATCGAGTCGGTGAGCCTGCTGGAGAGCTTCGAACCGGCGCTGCTGCTGCCGGCGCACGGGCCGGTCGTCCCCGAGCCGCTCGCCGAGCTCAACGCGTATCAGCGGAAGCTGCGGCACCTGGCAAAGCTCTACGTCCGCGGCTACGCCATCTCCACCTTTGCCGGCGCCGACCAGGACAAGGTGTCCCGCCCCAGCGCGGTTCCCCACCTCTGGCAGACGACGCCGCACATCTTCAAGTTCAAGGGGCTGAACTACTCCCCCAACACGATCTTCCTCCTCTCCGAGAGCGGCCGCGCGCTCTTGATCGACTGCGGCCTCGATCACGCTACGCTCGATCGGACCCTGGAAGCGATGCAGCAGCGGCTGGGGCTCACCGCCGTCGATGCCGTGATCGTCACCCACATGCACGGCGACCACCTGGTCGAGGCGCCCTACCTGCGGGAACAGTGGGGTGCCGAGCTGTGGACGCTGGACCGGGTGGCGGAGATCGTCGAGCAGCCCGAGCGGTTCGAATATGCCGCCATGCCTTGGGCCTACGGGCCCGACATCGGCGCCATCCACTTCGACCGCCACTTCACCGACGGCGAGACCTTCACCTGGGAGGGCTACGAGCTGACGGTCGACTGGATGCCCGGGCAGACCGAGTTCGCCTGCGCGATCCACGGGGTGATCGACGGGCGGCGGGTGGTCTTTACGGGCGATAACATCTTCGCCAATCCGGACGACCCCGAGCAGACCGGCAACGAAGCGGTGGTGGCCCGCAACAGCGCCATCTTCGAGGAGGGGTACATCCACGCCGCCGAGTACCTCAAGCGGCTCCAGCCGGACCTGATCATGGGTGGCCATTCCTACGTGATGGATCAGCCGGGAGAGCTGATCGAGCGCTACCACCGCTGGTCGCTGGCCATCCGCGACGCCTACCGCGACCTCACTGCGGAGGAGGATTACCGGTACATGTTCGATCCCTACTGGGTGCGGGCCGACCCGTACCGGATGGCGCTGGCGCCCGGCGAGAGCGCCGAGGTCACGGTCCACGTCCGCAACTTCCTGGGCCGGCCGCAAGACTACCGCATCGTCGTGCAGACGCCCCCGGGGCTGACGGCGGAGCCGGCGGTGCTCGAGGGGACGACACCGGGAGAGGGCAGGATCGAGACGACTTTCCGGCTTCATGCTGCTCCTGAGATGGCCGCTGGTGTGCAGATTGTGGCCTTCGATGCTACACTGGACGGTGACCGCTACGGCCCCTGGTTCGACATGATCGTCGGCGTCGACCGGGACGAGTAACGGCGGGCTCGCTTGAACCCCGCCCCATCCAGGTGACGGAGAAATCACGCACTGCGGCACCGATGGCGGCCTCCGCCATTGGTGTGGTGGTGCGCAGGTTTTCCCCGGCACAACCGCCATCCACCACCAGCGCGCCAGGCGGGTGCGAATTGCCTTCGGCCTTGATCGTGGAGGCCGAAATCGATCAGGTGGCGGATTTCCAGGAGTTACTTCCCCACGCCGTTCGGGGGTGGTATTCTCAGGGTATTCTCGGGGCCCGCGAACGGTCGCCTTACCCCGCTCACCTCCGGCTGATATATCCGGGGGCGTTTCCCACAGCCCTAGAGGAGTAGTGTTCATGAAGCGAAACGGCTCCCGCTTCACGCGTCGCAGGTTCCTGGGCGGTGCCGCGGCATCGCTGGCGGTTCCGTTGATCATCCCCCGGCCCGTGTTGGGCGACGAAGCCAACGAAAAGATTGCCGTGGGCGTCATCGGCATCGGCCACATGACGTACAGCTCGCACCTGCCCCACTTTCTCCGCATGTCCGGCGTCAGGGTTGCTGCCGTGGCCGAAGTCGATACCAACCGGCGCGAGGCGGGCAAGAGGCGGGTGGATGATGAGTATGACAACACCGATTGCGCCGCCTACAACGACTACCGCGAAATGCTGGCCCGCGACGACATCGACGCCGTCGTCTGCGCCACGCAGGATCAGTGGCACGGCCTGATCATTCTCGACGCGTGCAAGGCCGGCAAGGACCACTACTGCGAGAAGCCGCTGACCAACACGCTGGTGGAGGCCAAGGCGGCCATGGATGCGGTGAAGGCGTCGGATACGATCTTCCAGACCGGCAGCCAGCAGCGCTCCGACAACAACTTCCGCTACGCCTGCGAACTGGTCCGCAACGGGCGGATCGGCAAGATCGAGCGGATCGAGGTGGGCGTGGGCGGTCCGCCGCGCCCCTGCAACCTGCCCGGCGAGGAGATGGAAGCCGGCCTGGACTGGGACCTTTGGCTCGGCCCCGCGCCGATGCGCGAATACAGCTCCGTGCTCAGCCCGCGGGGTATGCACAGCCACTTCCCCGCCTGGCGGAACTTCCTGGAGTACGGCGGCGGCGGCATGACCGACTGGGGCGCCCACCATTTCGACATCGCCCAGTGGGGCCTGGGGATGGACGAGTCGGGGCCCGTGGAGATCGTCCTCCCCGAGAACCCCCAGCAGGGCCGCGGTGTGAAGTTCATCTACGAGAACGGCGTGGAACTGATCCACGGCGGACGCGGCGGCGTCACCTTCTTCGGCAGCGAAGGGGAGATCTACGTCGACCGCGGGCAATTGGAGAGCAAGCCCGAGGAGGTGATCCAGGAGACCATCGGCGACGACGAAGTCCACCTCTACCGCTCACCGAGCGGAGGCCACGGCGGGCATCGCCAGGACTGGATCGACTGCGTACGCAGCCGCAAGCAGCCGAACTGCCCCGTCGAGGTCGGCGCCCGCACGGTGGCCGTCTGCCTGCTGGGCAACATCGCCTACTTGCACAGCGAAGAGATCGAGGGCGATTCGCTGAAGTGGGACCCGCAAGAGTGGGAATTCGTCGGCAACGACGCCGCCAACGCCTGGCGCGACTACCCCTACCCATGGCGCGAAGGATACGAGCTGCCCCAGGTGTAGGCGCCACAGGTGAGTACGCCGCAAGAGTACGCCGCACAGGCCCCTGTGCAATGCTGCAGCGGGATAGGCGGCTCCCTGGCTGGGAAGCTCTCGCCTGGTGAGCTCCTTCCTGCACAGCGCGGCACAGAGGCCTGTGCCGCGTACAAAAAGCATCAGCACCCAGACAACGGAGAAACTAAATCGTGGTACGGATTGCGTCGGCTCTGTTCTTCTGCGCCCTCCTCCTGCCGACCGGGTGCCAGCCCGCGGACCGGCCGGTGGAGGACGCGGCCCCGCCGGTCGAGGCCCCGGAGCCGGAGGCCGAGGCACAAGAGGCGGCCCTCGCCCCGGAACCGGGCCCCGAGCCGGCACCGCCGCGATACTCGGCCGAGCAGATCGCCGCCGCCCGGGAGCTGGCCGCTCAACTGGGTGCCCGCATCACCGAAGACGCCCAGGGCAATGTCACCGGACTGGATATGGCGGCGGGGCGAAGCTGGGTTGACGACGCCCAGATGCAGGAGATTCTCGTCTTCGAAGGGCTCCAGTCGCTTACGCTGGAAGGCCCCAGCATCACCGATGCGCTGGTGCCCCGCATTGCCGAACTGGAAAACCTCACCTCGCTGGCATTGCGGAATACGCTCATTGGCGACGACGGCATCCGGCAGCTTACCGGCTTGCAGACGCTGCGGATCATCGACCTGCGCGTGGCACCCCTGGTGACCGACGCCGCTATGGAGTCGCTGGCCGAGATCCCCGAGCTGCGCGCGGTCCGGCTCGTGGGCGGGAACGTGACCGATGCGGGGGTGGCCACGCTGCTGGAGCTGCCGCGGCTGACGGAGCTCGACGTCCGCAATTGCCGCGGTGTCACCAGGGAGGGCATCGAGCAACTGGTCGGCAAGCGCTCGCTGCGCATGCTGAAAATCGGCGGCGCGAACATCGACGACGAGGTGCTCGAGGTGGTGGGCCGCATGGAGCAGCTTACCGGCCTGGAGCTCGACAACTGCGCCGTCACCGATGCGGGCCTGTCGCACTTGTCCGCCCTTGATCTCGAGCGTCTCTCCATCTACCAGGGTGCGAACGTGACCGACGAAGGGCTGGCCGTCCTGGCAGCTTTTTCGAACCTTCGGGCACTCGAGCTCAGCGACGTAGCCGCCACCGGCGCCGCCGTGGCGAAGCTCCCCAACCCCGAAAACCTCCAGTCGCTGAACCTGTTGCAATCGCGGTTGACCGACGCCCAAGTCCCCCACCTGGCAGTCCTTACCGGTCTGACCACCCTGAATCTCAGCCAAACAGCCATCACCGACGCCGCCATCGAGCCGCTCACTGGGCTAGGCTCACTGCGGCGGCTGATCGTTTCCCAGACCGCCATAAGCGCGGACGGCATTGCCGCCTTCCGCGAGGCACTGCCGGAGTGCAACGTCGAAGCACACTGACCCTTGGCGCCGAGTTCGCAGGATGAAGCCCGAGATGATTCACGTTGCTTCGGATCGCGTCGAAGACGTTTTGAAGTGAAATCGGCCGATGAAGAGACTGCGAATGGCCCTCGCCGTGGCGGCCTGTGCCGCCCTCTTCCTGAGCGGAGATCGCCTGTCTCGGGCGCAACCGCTCTCCATGAGTAGCGCAAGCGTCGAATGGAGGGCGGCTCACGCGGCTCTCATCGTCCGGGCCGTGATCGAGGACGTCGCCGTGCATCACCCCGGCGACCCTTTCCATCGGTACCAGACGGTAACGGTTCGCGTCCTGGAGACGATTAAGGGTGCACCAGCGGACCGCCTCTCGTTCGTGCACAACGGCGATTTCGGCCCCTTCCGGCTGGCCGACCTGCAGCGGGACCGGCAGGAGCTGCTGCTCTTTCTCGACTGCTGGATGCGCAGCGGCAGGTTCAGCCGTGCGACCGGCGGATACGCCTACGCCCGCTTCCCCTACGTCGTCGAGCATGCGGCGATATTGACGGCCGAGGACGTGCGCTTCGCCGAGACCAGCGTGCCGCCGCTCTCGGCCGCTCTCGCGCGGCTCTCCACGCCGGCGCAATTGATCGAGGTGATCAAGACCTATCTGAAGGATCGCTGCGGAGGGGAGCCCCCGCGCGGCGTCATCATGGAGCTGCCGCCGCACCTGCGAGGTGGCTTCTACCAGGTCCGTTTCACCTTTCCGGCGGATGCCCGCCCCGACGATCCTCTGCCCGCCGTGGAAAGGCCCATTGTGGACTTCGCCACATTCAAGGAGCGGTTCGCCCGAGAGCCGCCTGCAGAAAAGGAGCCGCCCTATACGCGCGATAAGAGCGGCTACATCGGAGTGTACGCCCTGGAGCTGATGGCGGCGGACTGCGATGCCATCGTCCGCGGCGTGATCGAGGATTGG
>SLBP01000117.1:0-25265 GCA_007126245.1 Planctomycetales bacterium | reverse complement strand
GAGGGAACAGAGATGAAGAGAGGATCATCGCTGGAACCTCCCATAATCCTCTCCTCAATCTCGCTGTGTGGTAACAGACGGAGTCATCGCGGACGGCAAGGTGGACCTGAACGCACGGTACCGCCGCGTGCCCGCGTGCCACACCTTCTTCCTGCGTCCTGCCTCCACCCTCCTCCTCCGTTCCCTCTGTTCTCTCCTGTTCAAATACATCACCTCGGCGCCACCGACACTTTTTGAACAGGAGGAAACGGAGGGAACAGAGATGAAGAGAGGATCATCGCTGGAACCTCCCATAATCCTCTCTTCAATCTCGCTGTGTGGTAACAGACGGAGTCATCGCGGATGGCAAGGTGGACCTGAACGCACGGTACCGCCGCGTGCCACACCTTCTTCCTGCGTCCTGCCTCCACCCTCCTCCTCCGTTCCCTCTGTTCTCTCCTGTTCAAATACATCAACTCGGCCCCACCGGAAGTCTCTGAACATGAGGAAGTGGCGAGGGAGAAGGCTGAAGTGCCGACAGGCAGGACGACGAGAGTCATGCCTGAGAATCCTCCTGTTCACTTCTCACCTTGTCCTGTCCTCTCCTCCTCCAAACCCTGGCCTCATTCTTCCTTAGGGCCGATGTAGCCGGTGGAGAGGACCACGTCGTCGTACCAGACGGTGTTGGCGCGCGTGGCGCGGTGGACGTAGAGGCCGATGGTGAACCGCTTGATCCGTACGTCCTCGTCGGTCCGCCAGCGGAAGCCCTGGTAGTGGAGGTAGAGCTCGCCGTCGATCCAGGCGGCCATCTCGCCGTCGGCCTGGCCGACGGCGTTGACGCGGATCATGTGCTCCAGGCAGTACCAGCGGTCGCGCTCGAGGGCGATCCGCTCGTCCGGCTCGGGGCCGAGCATGTTGCCCCTGAAATGGACTGCTCTTTTCGCATATGCACGGTCTGTTCTCCCGGGTGATCGCGTTCACGAAAGGGGCGGGGCACGGAAAATCGCTACGATTCCCGCTCCGCCAGCGGTGCGGGGTCGAGCTGGCGGACGATGCCGGCGAGGAACTCCGCGAGGCGGTCGGAGGCAAGCAGGGCATTCTCCTTCAATTGCCAAAGGTCCTTGGCCGCGCCGGGGCGGCGCCAGAGCGAGCCGACAAGCGAGCCCAGCTTGCCGGCGGCGGTCGCCTGATCGAGATACTGCCGCACCTCGGCCGGCAGGATCTCGTCGAGCGGGTCGCTGATGATCCGCACGCCCATGAATCGCACCCCCCGCTCGCGGCACACCGCAGCCACGGCGAAACTCTCCAGATCGACCGCCAGGGCCTGATGCCGGCGGCCGAGGGCGGCCTTTTCCTCGGGGAGGCGGACCACGGCATCGGCAGTGAGGAGGCGGCCTACGTGGACGTGGGGGGTGGCCCGGAGCGACTCGCGGTCGACCTTCAAGTCGAGGGAGAGATGATCGCCGCGGACGTTGACGAGGTTGTCGACGATGAGGAAGTCGTGCCGCGCCAAATCGGGGGTCAGTGCCCCGGCAAAGCCGGCCGAGAGGACCCACAGCGGCCGGTGCCCGGCGATCAGGGCCTCGGTGGCCGCGGCCGCCTGGTCCGCACCGGCCCCCGAGCGGACGATGGTCGCAGAGCGGCCGGCGAGCGTCCCCTGGCGAAAGAAACGCCCGTGTCCCCGGACGGTGCTCGTCTTCTCGAGGCGGTCCTCCGTGCAGCCGGCCTCGATCCCCAGCGCGAAGACCATGCCCACCAGGCAGGGCGGCGGCGGAGGGGCCAACTCCTGGGTCTGCTCGGCGGCGCCGGGCGGCACATGGTGGTGCTCGGCGGTCGAGCGCCGGGCGAGCGAGAAGAGCCAGTTTCGCAGCAGGTAGCGCAGGACCATGATCAGCCGTTGATACGGGGCTCGGATGCGGACCAAATCGGGCGGCACGCTCCATTCTAGGTGCCCCCCAAGGCCGTCAACCCTCTTCGGAATGACAGGAGGCGGCCTATCTGAAGAAGAAAGGTCGCCTGTCGTTGTCGCTTTCCTGGTAAAGCGAGGGGGGTCGCGTGGGGTTCACGGCGCAGAGGGGCACGTCCGTGAGCGCAGCGCAGGCGTGCGCATCACGCCCAAACGTGCCAGGGCTGGGCCGATCGGCTCACCTCCTCGTCCGGCGAAGGGCGCCCCCCCCGATTGCCGGGCGAAGCGACATCCGGCGCGCCCCAGCATATTTTCGGGCGCAGCCGAGGGCAATGCCCGCTGCACCCTTGTTCCGCGAAGGCGCGTCCCCACGGCCGTTGCCAGCGGCAGATGGGACGGCTACATTGATCGGTTTGCCGTTGTTCCGCGGGCCCGCCGTCATGAAGCGGCGGATCGCCCGCCGCGGACGTCCCCCCCGCCTTTACCCATGTCCGAAATCCGCCTCGACGTCCAACTGGGGCCCTTGAGGCTGCCCAACCCGGTGATGGTGGCCTCCGGGACCTTCGGCTATGCGCGGGAGATGGCCGGCCTGGTGGCCTTGGATCGGCTGGGAGCGATCCTGCCGAAGACAATCACCCTGGAGGCCCGCGTGGGCAACCCGCCGCCACGGACCGTCGAGACGGCCGCGGGCATGCTCAACTCGATCGGCCTGGACAACGACGGCATCGAGGCATTTCTCGCCGAAAAGATGCCTTACCTGGCCGGCCTGGGACCGGCCATCGTGGTGAGCGTGGCGGGGAAGACGGCCGAAGAGTTCGTCGAATTGGCCGTCCGACTCGACGGCGTCCCGGGCGTCGCCGCCCTCGAGCTGAACATTTCCTGCCCGAACGTCACCGGGGGTGTCGACTACGGCACCGACCCGGCCCTGTGCGAGAAGGTCGTTTCCGGCGTCCGCCGCGCCTGCCGGCTCCCCGTGATTGCCAAGCTCACCCCCAACGTCACCAGCGTCGGCGCCATCGCCATGGCGGCCGAGGCCGGCGGCGCCGATGCGATCGCCCTGATCAACACGCTCTCGGGGATGGCCGTCGATTGGCGGCGGCGGCGGCCGCGGCTGGGCGGGGTGATGGGGGGCCTGAGCGGCCCGGCGATCAAGCCGGTGGCCCTGCGGGCCGTATATTTGGTGTCGCAGGCCGTGGCGCTGCCGTTGGTGGGGATCGGGGGCATCGCCACCGTCGACGACGTCATGGAGTTTCTCGTCGCCGGGGCCAGCGCGGTGCAGATCGGCACGGTAAACTTCTACCGGCCCACCGCCGCCGTGGAGATCCTCGATGCGCTCCCCGCCGCCCTGGCCGAGTTCGGCGCCTCGTGCATCGCCGAGGTCGTGGGCAGTCTGGAAACGCCGGGCGGCAGGGAGGAAGGAAGGCATCCCAGCAGCCAGGAGAGCGGGGCCAGGAGCTGCCATTGAGCTTCCGCACGGCTTGCAGGCCCCGTACGGACCCCGGTCACCCCCCCCCCCCCCCCGCTCCCCAAATCCTCGTTCCCTATGCCGTTTACCCGTCAGCGACCCCCTTCCATCATCCCAGGCGAACCATGCGTGTCCTCTCCGGCATCCAACCGACCGGCCGTTTCCACTGGGGGAACTACTTCGGGGCCATCCGTCAGTACATCGAACTCCAGGACCAGGCCGAACATGCCTTCTACTTCCTGGCCAACCTCCACGCCCTGACCACCGTTCGCGAAGCGGCTCAGCTCCGCGCGTGGACGATGGACGCGGCCATCGACCTTTTGGCCCTGGGCCTCGATCCGGAGCGGGCAACGCTCTTCGTGCAGTCCGATGTGCCCGAGGTCTCCGAGCTCTGCTGGCTGCTCCTGACCGGTACGTCCATGGGCCTCTTGGAGCGCTGCCACGCCTACAAGGACAAGAAGGCCCGCGGCCTCTCGGCCGGCGCCGGACTGTTCACCTACCCCGTCCTCCAGGCGGCCGACATCCTCGCCTACGACTCGGACGTGGTGCCCGTGGGCGAGGACCAGGTCCAGCACATCGAGGTCTGCCGCGACCTGGCGGCCAGCTTCAACCACGAGTTCGGCGAGGTCTTCGTCCTTCCCAAGGCCCAGGTGCTCGCGACCTCCGCCCGCGTCCCCGGGACCGACGGGGAGAAGATGTCCAAGAGCTACGACAACACGCTGGAGGTCTTCGAGGACCCCAAGGTGCAGCGGAAGCAGATCATGCGGATCGTCACCGATTCGAGGCCGATCGAGGAACCCAAGGATCCGGAAGGCGACCACCTCTTCCAGCTCTATTGTCTTTTTGCCGATGAGGCGCAGCGTGCCGAGATGGCCGCCCTCTATCGCCGCGGCGGCTTCGGCTACGGCGACGTGAAGAAGGCCCTAGCCGAGCTGGCGGCCGGCTACTTTGCTCCTGCTCGAGAGCGCCGCGCCGAGCTGGAGGCGCGGCCCGAATGGGTCCGCGAGGTCCTCGGCGACGGCGCCGCCACGGCCCGCGCCAAGGCCGCCGCCGTCCTCGCCCGCGCCCAGGAGGCCTGCGGCGTCCGTTACGGAACGGACCGCTATCGGTCGATCTTCTCCACGGTGTAGTCGTGATCCCGCTTGCGGATCACGGTGGCTTCGATGATCCGGTCCGGCTCGTGGATGTGGTTGGGGTCGTCCGGATCGATGCGGGTCAGGAGCGCCAGCACCTCCATCCCCTCGACGACCCGCCCGAAGGCCGTGTGCCGGCCGTTGAGGAAGGGCGTGGGGGTGAAGGTCAGGAAGAACTGGGAACCCCCCGTGTCTTGGCCCGCGTGGGCCATGCTGAGAGTGCCGCGGAAGTGGAGGCGATGGTCGGGCCGAACGCACTCGCAGGCGATCTGCCACCCGGGCCCGCCGCCCCCCGTCCCGTCCGGACAGCCTCCCTGCGCCATGAAGCCCGGCAGCACCCGGTGGAAAGCAAGACCGTCGTAGAACCCGTCCTCGACGAGGTTGATGAAGTTGGCGACCGTGTTGGGCGCCTCGTTCTCGAAGAGCTCGACGACAATGGGGCCACGTACGGTAGTCAGCCTCACGCGGGGGAGGTCGTCGGCTTCGGCCTCGCGGCGACGGATTTCCTGCTCCCGTTCCCACGCCTCCAGAACGGGCTCGGGATTGGCGAGAAAGATCTGGACGAGATGGTCCAGCGACTCCTTGCCGAGCTCCTGAAATGCCCGCCGCTCCTGTGCCCGGCCGAGCCACTCCAGGGCCGAGTCGTGCTCGCCGATCGCGAAGGCGGCGAATCCACCGAGGTTGAGCAGGGAGGGTTCGGGGTGACCGTTCTCGATCAACATCCGGCAGACGCGATACCCCTCTTCGTACTGCTCGCTGTTGACCAGGTTTTCGGCCAATCCTTTAAGGAATTCCATGATCTCAGCGTCCTCGTTGGGCGCCTCCAGGTAGGCCTCTTCCGTCACCTGGAAGAGTTCAACGAGGAGTTGCTCCCCCTCGCCGAGCAGCTCGATATACTGCTCCCGCATCTGGGGCTGGTCCTCCGCCGCCGACTGGGGGTAGAGCTCGCGGATCGTCCGCAGCTCGAGGAGCAGTTCCTTCCACTTCCCGAAGACCTCCGCAAAGCGTTCGCCAGCCGGGCGGGCGTCGGCCGCCGCGGCGGTCTCTTCCGGCGCAGCCGCCGGGTCGGCTGCTGCTTCCGCGCCGGCCGGAGCCGTCCCCTCTTCCGCCACATCCTCTGCCGCTGCGGCGGTCCATCCCACCGCTACCAGGAGCATCAACAATAAGGAATTGGAGACGAGGCGACGAGCAGCGTTCATAAGGCGCACCTGAAATATGGAGACCTAGTCCGGTCGGGGTTCCAGGCGGGGCTTCCCGCCCGACACTTGTACGTTACCATAAGCGCAGGGCCACACCAACCCGCCGCACCGCCCCATCCGATCATGCCCCGCCGCCGCACCGCCCAGCACCGCTCCCCTCCCCGTCCCGGCGGCTCCGGCGAGACGCTCCGCATCGTGGGCGGCGACCTCGGCGGCCGCAAACTCCTCTACGCCGGCGATCCCCGCGTCCGCCCCATGAAGGATCGCGTCCGTGAGGCCGCCTTCAATCTCGTGGGCCCCTCGATCCGCGGCTGCCTCGCCTTGGACCTCTTCGCGGGCACCGGCGCCGTCGGGCTGGAGGCCCTGAGCCGCGGGGCGGCGCGGGCGGTCTTCATCGAACGGCACCACCCCACGGCAACCCTCCTGCGGCGGAACATTGCCGCCCTCGGCGTCGGCGACCGCGCCGAGGTCCACGTGACCGACGCCTTCGCTTTCACGCGCAGCCCCGCCGGCCCCGCTCCGTCGGTGTTGCCTCGCCTGGTGCACCTCCCCGACGATGTCCCCTGGGCCGCGTTCGTCTCCCCGCCCTGGGCCTTCTTCACCGACCGCCGCGAGGCGATGCTCGAGCTCATCGGCAGCGTCATCGACGGCGCTCCCCCCGGGAGCCTCTGCGTCGTCGAGGCCGACAGCGGTTTCGACCCGGGCGCGCTCCCCGAGCCGGCGGCGTGGAACGTTCGCCGCTATCCCCCCGCCCTGGTGTGCCTGTTCCGAAAAACCGCCTCTCCCTGATTTCACCCGGAGCCGATCCGCCATGGAAGTCGTCAACCTCCGCGACGCGTCCCCCTTCACCACCAAGGACGGCTCCGAGATCCGCGAGCTGCTCGCCTCGCGGAACTCGTCGATCCGCAACCAGAGCCTCGCCGAGGCGCGCCTTCCGGCCGGGGCCTCGACCACGCCGCACCACCATGTCCGCACCGAGGAGATCTATTACATCCTCGAAGGGCAAGGGTGGATGCAGGTCGGTGAGGAAGCCCGCGAGGTCGGCCCCGGCGACGCCATCGCCATCCCGCCGGGCACCTATCACCAGATTACCAACGTCGGGCAGCAGGTCCTCAAGTTCCTCTGCTGCTGCGCTCCCCAGTACGAACACGACGATACCGTCATGGCCGAGTCCTGACGCCCGCGAGTTCCGCGCGGGCCGGTTCCCGGTCGACCAGGACCACGCGGAGGTCGCAGACGTTCGTGTGGGTCGGTCCGGTGCGGATGAGGCCGCCGCAGGGGGCGAAGAAGTGGTAGGCGTCGTTGCGGGCGAGGAAGTCGGCGGGATCGAGCTTCTGCTGCCGCGCCTGGCGGAGGAGCTGGGCATCGCCGAACGCACCCGCCGCGTCGGTGGGGCCGTCCTCGCCGTCGGTGCCGCCGGAGAGGACCACGATTCCCTCGGCATCCTCACCGGCCTCGGCCAGGCGGAGCAGGGCGGCGAGGACGAGTTGCTGGTTCCGCCCCCCGCGGCCCCGGCGGGCACTCTCGACAAGCTGCACCACGGGCTCACCGCCGCTGACCAGCCCGTCCGGCCCCGGCTCCCGCTGCATCCGCAGGCCCATCTCCGCCAGGTGCCGTCCCAGCGGCTCGGCGAGGCCCTCGCTCTTGGCGGCCGAGACCATCGCCGGCGCATAGCCCCGCCGCACCGCCTCCGCGCCCGCGGCATCGACCGCGGTGGCGTTGTTGCCGATGACGTGGTTCGTCACCCGGCAGGTAACCGGTGGCTGGGAGTGGCGCGGGGCCGAGAGGGCCGCGTAGACCGGCGGGGGGATGGCCTTCCGCTGCGGGTCGAACCGCTCCAAGACGGCCCGGGCCTCCTCGGGCCCGGCTGGGTCGTGGACCGTGGGGCCGGAGGCGATCGTTTCCAGCGGATCGCCCAGGACATCGGAGATGATCAGGGCCGCCAGCCGCCCGGCGCGGCAGGCCCGCGCCAGCCCGCCCCCCTTGATGCGGCTGAGCTGCTTGCGGACCGCATTGAGCGCGTCGATGGTCGCCCCGGCGCCGCTGAGGTGCCGGGTGACGGCCAGCTTGTCGGCGAGCGTGATCCCTTCGACCGGTGCGGGCAGGAGCGCTGAGCCGCCGCCGGAGATCAGGCACAGGCAGAGGTCTTCCTCACCCAGCTCGCCCACGAGCCGCAGGATGGCCTCGGCACCGGCGACCCCCGCCTCGGTCGGCTCGTTGACGCCCGCCGGCCGCGCCGGGTGGAGGTGGATGGCCTGCAAGCGGCGGGCGCAGTCCTCCGGGACGTTGACCCAGCCGGCGACGTGTTTCTCGCCGATCCACCGCGGCCCGAAGACCTCCTCGACGGCCGCGGCCATGCCCCAGCCCGCCTTGCCCCCCCCCACCACGGCGATGCGGCGGAGGGAATCGAGCGCAATCACCTCGTCCCCCACCCACAGCATCCCGTCCTCAACACGCAGCGCTTTCTTCACCAGCCGTTCCGAGCGGACCGCGTCGACCCCGGCCTGCCAAATAGCCAAAGCGTCGTCGCGGAGCGTCTGAAGCGTACGGGTCATCTTTCGGCCTCGGGAGCGGTTCAAGGATAGCCAGTAACCTATTGCATAGCCACCATCCTGCCCGTACAATCCCCGACAGTAGAGGGGTCCACAAGCCAGAAAAAGTGACGAACGAGCCGCAGAGCCAGCTTCCCGGAGGGGTATAATGAGGGAGAGGGGAGCATCTGATCGCCGGCACAGAAGACGGTTGACCGGCCAAAGGCTGTGGCGCCGTGTACGCAGGTATACGAATGCGGCTGACCTTCTGGATGTAGTGCTGCTCGGTCTGGCTATCGGACTGGCGATCAATGCGACGAGCGTTTCTGCAGTGGTTACGGCAATCCTGGGAACGCTCTACTTGGTCGTGTTGGTGCTGAAACTGAGCCTGACGTTCCGTACTCGAAAAGCGGTCGACCGGCTGCACGGTGAAGTTCTTTGGGGACTATTTGACCTATTCAACGAACAATTGTTTGGCAATGATTGCTACGTACGGTTCACGTTGTTTCGCGTGGATCCGCTAGATGCCTCGTTCATCGTTCCGTGGTATCGGTATGAACGGGGCGGCTCTGATGCAATAAGTGATGCTGAACGGTCGTTCGCAAGGTATGCGAAAGGGGAGGGATTTACCGGGAAGGCATGGCAGGAATCGGGAAACAACCAGTTCTCTTTGGCGGTTATTGATCGGAAGTTTTCCTCTCGCGGAGACTTCGAGCGTTATTATTCTCAGGAACTTCGCATTGACGAAGAATTGGTAAAGCATCTCAGCGAGTATATGGAACATGTCGGTGTCATCCTGTCGGCAGGGTTCTGTGATGCTCGCGGCAAGTTCCTGGGCGTCGTAAGCATCGACCTCCAATGGACTTCCGATTCCGCTTCAGACGACGGCCGAGAAGATGATGAGGGAGAGGAAGTCGATGAAATCGCGTTCGTTGCACCGGACGGCGAAGTGCGGACGCTCGATTTCGAGAAATTCGCTACAGTGGCCATTTCTTTGCATAATGTACTGAGATCATTGGCTGAGTCAGAAAGAAGGTGACATGAATAGGGCTGCATTAAGAAAAAGGAAGCCTAAGAGGATTGTCTTCAAGCCAAAGAGGCCATTCTCCGAGAAGCTACCAAGTCTTACCTTTGTGAGGACAATCACGACCCCGTCGCACACAGTGTATGAGTGTGATTTCACCGAACTTTTGAACGCGTCGAAACAAGTGTCTCGCCCGGCTCCACACGGCTCGTAGTCGCCTAGACGCACCGTATGGCCATGGTCGGTCACAGCAAAGGCGTTGAAGTCGGGGCTCGTGCCGTCACTGCTGCGAGGAAAGGCGGAGAATGGGACCACGAAAGGAACCAGGTGGCCCCGCCAGAGCGTGATCGTCTATTGGCAAGGATATGTCCACTCCTTGCCGGAGTCAATAAAGGACATATTGGATCTGATTGCTGATCAGAGTGTGGCTCAGTATACGCCGCGCCCGGTCGGCAGACTATTCCCCCAGCATCATGGTCCAGATGGGTCTCAGCCGCTATGGCTCAGAGTGGGCCAGAATGGTGTTTCCATACCCTGAGCACCGAGCCCACTACCAGGCCTGCCAATCGAGCAAGCACCCCACCTCCGGGGAGAGCGGCTCGTTGACACCGCCGGAATCACTGTGCTACCTTGGGGTCATCCGGGCTATGCTATGTGGCCTTTGGGTACGGCCAGGATCGGTGGAGTCCCGCAACCGAGGAATTGCCACCTGGGGGAAATCTCCCATGCCGCACTCGTCGTTCCGTTTGGAACCGATGGGATACCGAACGGCGGTGGCATGCCTCGCCTGGCTTACGATCGTGCCGAGTGGCGTTGCGGCCGACGGCGAGCAGACGCCGGAACCACTGCTCACGCGGCTGGAGTTCCGCATACGGGATGCCGGTCTCCAGGCACCGCCGGTGCGAGAGTTCCGCTACAGCCTCGAAATCCACAGCGCCGCCCAAGCGGAGCCTCTTCGGCGATCGGACATCACGTGCCAGACCGATGACGGCATCCTACGGATTCCCGAGCCCTTTCCGCCATTTGGCCGCGCCCGGGTGTGGATCAGCACCGACGACGCCGAACGGGGCTATCGCTACGGCTACGGCTCGTTCTCCTACCGGATCGACCCTGACACTGCCGCAGCCCCCGCAGCCATCCAACTGAAACAGGGCGTCGTCCTGACAGGAAGGGTCGTCGACCCCGATACCGATCGCCGGCGCCGAGGTGGCGCCCATGCATTGGGCGCATCACGGCTCGTTGGCCGACTGGGACGGGTTCGTCAAGGCGGACGAGAGCGGACGGTTTCGTGTTACCGCAAGCTCGGCGGTTGGTATCGTTGCCCGGCACGCCGGCTATCGCGATACGGAACTCGACTATCAGACTTTCTCGTTTCGTCCGGGTACCAATCAACTGCCAAGCCTCCCGGCAGACGGAGCGCCCGAAGAGCTGGTAGGACATGATTCGGAAGGTCTCGTGCTGAGGTCGCGTCCTTTGCTGACACTCCAAGCGCGTTTCCTCGATCCCGACGGCAAACCGGTCGCCAACGTTTCGTACAGAGGAAGCCGCTCCGACGCCCAAGGGCGATTTCCGGTTCAGGTGACGCGCGAAGAGTGGAACGAGCGTACCGAGCGTAATCTCCATTTATACGCCCACGAATTCCAGTCAGTGACTGTCCCGCTCGCCGACTTGGCTTTCGACGAGGAAACGGTGATCGTCCTCGACCCGAAAGCGCGCATCGAGGGGCAGGTACTCGACGAGCACGGCATGCCGGTGGAAGACTGCATCATCGCCCTGAGACCCAGAATTGCGGGCGAGTTCATTACCGTCCCAGGCCCTTACCGGGAGGGCAGGTGGCAGCAGCACGTTGGCAGGCATCACGAGACACTCACCCTTCGCGTCACAGTCGCCGGCAGCGTTCGAAGCCTGCGGCAGTATAAGCTTACGGTCAGTCTCCGCGCCCTCTGCGGTTGGTTCTCTTTCCCGATGGAGAAGCCGTGTAGTCGAACTTCCCAGCGCGGATCGGCGACTACTCCCGCACCGTGAGCAACCCCAGCCACTCGCTCTCGTTCTCGACCACGATCTGCCCGTAGTTGTTCGGGCGACCGGCGGAGATGACCAGGCCGATCACGTAGGGCTGCTCCTCGAACTGGAAGGCGCCGGCCAGTGCGGCGAAGGGACTCCCCTTGCCGCCGCGTCCGGGGAGGGGGGCGTGGCGGAAGAAGGCGTGGGCGAAGCCGCGGACGCTGAGCTGCTCGGGCCAGGTGCGGATGGCGGCCTTGTGGGCGTAGACGGTGCGGGAGAGGTCGGGGAGGACGGCGTCGAAGAGTTCCGGGAGCCGCTCGGGAGGCGGCAGCGTGCGTCCCCGCCCCGCCGGCGCCACGGCCACGGCCACCACGCGGACCGGCAGGTACTTGAGCTCCAGCCGCGGCCCCTCCGCGGCCGGACCGTGATCCCCGAGCGCCTCCACGTCGATGAGCAGGCCCGGATCGAGCGGCGGCGGGGCCGGACGGCGCCGGCGGCGGCTCCGCCACCAGAGGAGGAGCAGCACCGTCAGCAGTACCGCTGCCACCGCGACGAGGATCCACTGCCCGATCTTAGGGTCGACGAATTGGAGATGGATCATCAGCGGCTCCCCAGGGCTGGCTTGTGCCGGCGGGGCATAGGGCCCGTCGGCCCACGTTAGTCTCACTTTATACCGCGCGCCGCACGGAGCGAAACCGTCGCGCGTCCCCAACCGCCGCCTGCCGGAATCCGTACTGAGCCGCCTCAGCCTCAGTCAGCCGAGCGCCAGGCCGATCACCATCAAGCCGCAGACGCCGACGACCGCCATCAGGTTGATCCCCAAGCCGATCCAAGCGAACACCTTGCTGCGCCGCTGCTGAAAGAGCGCGCCCACAGCGAGGGCGGCCCCCAGGACGCCCACACCGCTGGCGGTGAGGATGCCCAGTCCGATGGCGATCGCTTGCGGCGATTCGGGATCCATGCCGCCGGGTTCCGATACCTCGATGAACCCCGCGACGAACACCAGCAGCAGCATCACCGTGGCGACGATGATGCCGATGATGAAGGAAGCCACCCCCAACCCCGACCGCCGCGGCCTGGCCGAAGCGGCAGCGGGGGCGAACTCCCCCCCTTGCCAGGGCGCTGCGGGAGGCGGCGTCGAGGAGCTGAAGAGTTCCGGGCAGCGCGCCGCCGGTTCCCAGGCGGCCATCTTCTCGTGCCAGACGAGGTCCTGGGGGCGGAGCTTCCCCTGGGCGAGCATCTGGCGGAGTTCCTCGACGGCGACCGGCCCGTGCTGCTGGTCGCCGACTGCATAGAACCATTGCGGCTGCACCACGACGTCGTCTCCATTCCCTGGGATCGCCCTCCGGCGCGGGGGGCGGGACGTGCTTCGCGAATGAGCGTAGTCTCAGCCGGCGCGCCCTGTCAAGCCGGCCGGACGATCCCGGACTATCCCCCGCCCGCCGCTTCGTCCTCCTCGGCCAGGCCGAGCTGCACCATGCGGCGGTAGAGGCGGGGGCGGGAGAGCCCCAGCAGGCGGGCGGCGCGGGCCTTGTTCCCCTTCGCCCGCCGCAAGGCCCGCTCGAGGAGCTCCCGCTCCACGCGGCCGAGAAAGGCGGCCAGATCGATGGTCTCCTCGGGTCGGCGGGGGCGGGCCGCCGCGTCCAAGGCATGGCGGAACCGCGCCGGCAGGTCGCCGGGACCCACGAGCGGTCCGGTTGCCTTCGCATGGGCCTCGGCAACGACGCCCGCCAGCTCGTCGACGTTACCGGGCCACGCGTAGCCGTGGAACTGGTCGAGGACCTCGGGGGTGAAGCCGGCCAGTTGCTTGGCGCCCTGGGCGTTGCACTCTTCGAGCAGGGCCTGGGCGAGCAGGGGGATATCGCCGCGGCGCTCGGCCAGGGGCGGCAGCTCGACCACCAGCGTGCTGAGCAGCCCGGCCAGGCCGCCGTGGTAGCCGCCCTCGCGCGCCAGTTCGACGAGCCCCCGGCATGCCGTGGCGATGGGCCGCAGGGGGAAGTCGCGCGCAGCCAGGATGGCCGCCAGCTCCCCCTGGACTTCGGCGGGGATCTGGTCGGCGTCGTTGAAGACGAGGGTCGCGGGCCCCACGGTACGGCTGGAGGGATACTTCGCCGAGAGGGCCCGCACCGTGGAGACGATCAGCTCGGCCACCAGGGTGGCGCAGGCCAGGGGGACGAGGTTGCCGCGGGCCCCCGGATCGTCGATCCCGGCGTTGGCCGCCTGGTGGATGGCGGCGGCCGTGCGCTGCCGCCCGCTTCCCGGCGGCCCCACGATGAGGACGCTGGCCCGCGTCGCCGCCGCCAGGTCGATCTGCCGCCGCGCCCGCTGGATCACCTGACTCTCGCCCACCAGGCGGATCGGCCCGCCACGCTCGGCGAGCCGGCCGCAGAGGCGGTGCAGCAGGTCGTGGAGGTGGGCGGCCTCGGCGGCGGGGGGCGCCGCCAGCGGCGCGTCGGCCGCCGGCTCCCCAGACTCCACCACCGCCACCCATCCCTGCGGCCGTTCTCCCTCTCCCAGGCTCAGAAAGAGGGCCCGTCGGCGCTCCACCGCGCCGTCCGCGCCGTGACGATACACCACCCCGCTCACCGTCCGGCCGGCCGCGGCCGGCGGCGGTGCCAGGCCCGCCGCCGCCACTTCGCCGGCGTCGCCCTCCAGGGCCGCGTGGTAGCGGCAGGTCCGCCCCAGGATCGCCTCCGCCTCCAGTCCCAGCCACTCCAGGCAGGCGCGGTTGCAGAAGACCACCGCCCGCTCCTCGTCAAGGATGTATACCGGCGGCCGGGTATGGTCGAAGAGACGCGCCAGGGCGGCTTGGGGTCGTCGTGATCGGGGCATGGGGCTATTGTGGCGTTTCGAGCAGGGGAGCCGCAACCCAAACGGGGACGATCCCGTTTCCACCTCTTACGGCGCGGAGGGCGACGGGTGCGGGCGGTCGAGGGGCGCGTTCACTTCCTCTTCCAGGCGGTCGGGCGACCAGGCTCCCTCGTGCCGCGAGAAGAGGGGCCGGCTGCGGATGACGCGGCCCTCGAGTCCTTCGGACATCTGCGGCCAGCGGGCCACGAAGCTGCCGGATGCGGCCCCCTTGCGCGCCGCAATCCACTCGGGAACCGGGCCGCCGCTGCGGAACCAGTCGGCCACCCGCTCCACGTCCTGCCGCGCTTCCAGCCGGCCGACGACCTTGGTGCTGCAGTTGCCGAAGACGTTGTAGTCCACCGAGCGGGGGCTCTGCGTGCAGACCAGGCAGCCGACGCCGTACTTCCGCGCCTGGCTGAAGAGCCGCACCAGCGGCTCCTTGGCGGGCGGCTTACGATTGCCGGCGGGGAGGTAGTCGCGCGCCTCGTCGAGGTAGAACAAGAGGCGCAGTCCGCTGCCGCCGCCGGTGGTGATCATCCAGCGGTAGATCTCGGCGGCCAGTGCGGCCACGAAGAACTGCTTCTGGTCGTCGTCCACCAGGGCGTTCAGGTAGACCACGTTGAGCGGGACGCGGCCGGGAGCGCCCCGGCAGATCCGGGCCACGTCGAGGCTTTCCCCCCCGTGAAAGAGCCCCTCGGCGGGACCGTGGATCAGGGCGTTGAGCTTGCGGGTCAGCCGCTCGCGCTCCGCCTTGCGGATCAAGGCCTCGCTCTCGGCGATGCCGAAGGCGGGGGGGTCGGCCAGCGCCTCGGCCAACGTGGCCAGCTCCAGGGCCGGCCCCCGCCGCGCGGCCAGGTGACGGAGGACCATGAGGAGGAAAGCCGCCTGGGAGTCGGTCTCGCCGCCGGTGCGGGCGATCCGCACCACGTTGGCCGCCACGGTCTTGAGAAGCTCGTCGACCTCCTCGGCCCGACGCGCCGGGTCGGTCGCGGCCAGGTCTCCCTCGCGGGCCACGCGGAGGGGATTGAGGCAGATGCGCCGCGCGTGGGACGAACCGGGGGTGAATACGCGGGGCTCGACGGTGCGGGCGAACTGCCGGCAGCGCTCGCGGTGGGTCGCCTCGAGTTCCTTGGGAGGGCGCTGGCGGAGGAATTGGACCAGGTCGCCCTGGGGATCGACGGCTAATACGGGGACGCCCGCGAGGATCGCCTCCTCGGCAACCACTTTCGCCAGCCAGGTCTTGCCGCTGCCTGCGGCCCCGACCACGGCGGCATGGGTGGCCAGGGCGGCGGCGGGCAGTTCGACGCGGCACCCTTCCTCCGCCGTCTCGCCGATCCGGAGGAGTGCGCCGATCCCCTCGCCCTCTGGCCGAGGCCGCGCACCCTCGTCTCCCGGCTCCAGCCCCTGGTGGAAGGCATTTTCTTCCGCAGACGCACTCGAGGAGAAGCCCGGCAGACCGCCATCATGCAAACGCTCCTCCACGTCCCCACTCCCCTGGGGCCCCTCCGGCTGATGCCGGGGTTCCTTCCGCTCGTCCGACCGTACCGTCTGCTCGCTCGCCTCGGTCCAATGCAGGGATCGGGAGCCCTCCTCCTTGAGGCCGAGGCGGGCTACGCAGGTGCGTTCCCAGGGACAGCGGTCGCAGTAGGCGGGCGCGCCCGGGGGGCGAAGGGTGCCGGCCGCGTCGGGCTGACGCGGGTCAAAGCGACTCCAGGCCGCCATCGAGGCCAAGAGGTCGTAGACCTCGTGCCGCCGGGCGTGGACCTCCTCCCAGCTCCGCTCGATCATCCGCCGCATGGGATGGAGATACAGGACCGCCACGTCGGTTTCGGTGCCGTGCTGGACGTGATGCATCAAGGCGTATACCGCTACCTGGAAGAGATCGCCCGCCGGCTCGTGGCCGGGAGTCAGCTTGTAATCGAGAATCCGCCGCTGGCGGACGCGGAAGTCGAAGAAGAGGTAGTCGAGCACGCCGCTGACGTGGACCGGCTCGCCCCCGGGCCCCACGGCGAAGGTCACATCGACCCGCCGCCGCTCGTCGCCGAAGAGCCAGGCCACGATCTCCTCGGCGGAGAGGCCGCTGCGGCGGCCGAAGTCGAGGATGTCGGCGACCTCTTCGAGATAGCGCGTCAGCGCGGCGACGAAACCCTCCTGCTGCCGCGGCGAGGCGGCATAGAGGCGGTCGTGGTTCACACAGCGGTCGTAGACGTATTGCTGGACGGCCCTCCCCAGCGCGGCGCCCCCGGGGGCCTCGGCGAGCAGGCGGTGGACCAGGCGGGTGCGGGCGGCCCGGCGGTGGAACTGTTCGATGCTCGCGTGGAAGAGCGTTCCGCAGGCCGTGCTGTCGCTCTCGCCGAGCTTCCAGATGCGGGTGACGGCCGGCGTTCGGAGCCGGCGCCGGCGGGTCTCCAAGACGTCGAAATGGAAGATCCGCGGGCAGGTGGCGGCCACGCGGACCTGGGAGGCGGTGAATTGGACGGGCGTCATGGCTTGCGGAGGAGGAAGAACTGGTCGTCCGCAGGAGTGGCCTGGATGAGCCCCTCGCGGTGCATCGCCGCCGCCGCGGTGTCGAAGCGGGTCCACAACTGCGTACGTTCCAGGTTGGCGGCAGGGCCGTTCGTTTCGGCGAAGCGGTCGGCCAGGGCGTGGCTCTGGGCCCCCATCGAGAGGGCGAGCTGCGCCATGATGAAGCGGCGGATGTCCAGGTCGATGGCGGCGTCATGGGGGTGGGGATTCTGGTTCCGGTGCGCGGGTGCGGCGCGCGGTTCCGCTATCGCTGGTTCGCCTGAGGCGGTCACCTCGACAGGCTCTGGCGGTGCCTCGATCGGCGGCCGAGCGGCGGGTTCTCCCCCTTCAACGGCGGGCACCGCAATCAGCCGGCCCAATAGAGGATGCTGCCGATACCGGTCGGCGCGGTCATGCGCGGCCATGGCCTCCTCCTCGGTGACCGGCCGGCTCCTCCCGCCGCCGAGATCCAACTCGAGATCGCCGGCGCGGGCATCGCCGAGCACCGCCTGCATGGCATCCAGTGCCGCATAATCCCGGGTGCTCAAGACCAGGTGGGCGAACCGCTCCGGGCCGCGGAGCTCGAGAAGCCTGAAATACTCCTGCCCTTGCGCGCCGCAACTCAACGGCGTGCGTTCCTCACAGACCAGGATCACTCGCAGCGGCGAATCCTCATCCTGAACCATGCGGCGCAGGGCGGCGGCCGACGAGTTCTTCGAATCGGTCGCCAGGAAGGTCACCGCCGTCTGCGACGGGCAAGCCGACTTATGGCGGACCAGCAGGTGGTAGATCGGCTGTCGACCGGGGCGCTCCGCCCATGGACGGCGGACGGCAGCGGGGCTGTAGGGGGCGCCCACGGCCTGGCAGTGCCCCAGAAGGGCCTCGACGAGACCACTGAGGTTGTCGGCGTCCGGGGGCAGCCCGGCGGGGTCGTTCAACCGCCGCTCGAGGTATTCTTCGTAACGGTCGGCCACGAGAGCGTCGATCTGCGCCTCGATGGGGCCCGCGGGCGGCTCGGCCGGGGCCGCGGCTTGCGGCTCGTCGGCGCGCGGCTCCGCTTCCCAACGTTTCAGCCATGCCTCTTCGCCCAGGTCCTCCAAGCGCCGGAGCTGCTCCCGCCAGCGGTCGCGGGCCCAGTTGATGGCGTCGCGGGGACGGATTTCGACGAGGCCATCCACGCGCGACTCGAACCAGGCGTCTCCCAAGGGGAAGAGGGGGTCGCGGCGGCGGATGGAAAAGACCGGCTCCACGTCGGCCAAGGGCCCGTCGAGGCTGCGAAGCCGCGCCCGGAGCATCTCGCGGGCGAGTCCCGGTGCCACGCGGTTGAGCACCAGCCGGTATTCGATCAGGCGGTCCCAGGCCGAGGCGACGATGGCGCCGTCCCGCTCGAAGTCGGCCATGCGGGTCTGCAGGCCGCTGGTAACGACGAGGAGGTTGCGCGCGTGGTCGATCAGGGTGTGAAGAAAGCGGGTGAGCGTTCGGATCTGCTCGCCGGAGAGGTTGTCGACCTGGTCGAAGCAGAGGATGACCGGCCGGCCGCGGAGGACGGCCATCTCCGTGATCGCCAGGAGCACGTCCTCGATGGCCTGTTCGTCGAGGAGGGCCAGCGGCTCGCCGGGGGGCGCACCAGGAAGACCGAGGGCCGGGCTCGCTTCGCCGTCGATGGCGTCGCCCGCCAGGTAGCGGACGGCCAGGGTGGCGGGCCGCTCGTCGCCCTCTTGATAGCGGGCCACGTTGGCGGCCACGAAGAAGCGGAGGAGGATTTCGTAGACCCAGGAGGTCCCCGGCCCGCGATCGGCGTTCTCGCGGGCCGCGCGTTGGGCGACGTGGCGCAGGGCGCGGGCGACCGCTTCGACCGGCAGGGGCGCCTCGACGACGATTCCCAGCTCCCTCAAACCTCGCCGGACGGCGTGCGTCACCAGCCAGTACAGGGGAGTGCCCCAGAGCTGCCGCGTGCGGCTCTCGACGAGGCGGCTGACGATGCACTTCAGGGCGAAGCGCGGCATCCGCTCCGGGGCCGCCTGGATATTGTGCAGGAAGAAGAAGTGGGCGCGCTCGCTGCCCGGGCCGCCACCGCCGGCCCAGCGAGCGAGGCGGGCCATGAGATGGCTCTTGCCGATACCTGCCTCGCCCCAGACGACTGCTCCGGTCCCCATGCGGGCTTCGAGTGCCTGTTCGGCCAGACGGACCAGTTCGCGGAAGGGGCGCTCGTGGATCGAGGCGACGTCGTCGCTGCCGCCCTGCGGATCGCTGACACGGTTGACGAGAAAGGGGTTGGCTTCGCGGAGCCGGTCCTTAAGGTGGTGGTGCTCGTCCATCGCTGCCTCCGCGCCGTCAGTCGCTCCGCCGCGAGACGTACAACAAGAGTGAACCCGTCTCCTCGATGCCGGCCGCCCGCTCCTGCGGCTGGATCCCGTGAATGCTCTCCGCGGCGCTGAGGCTGAAGCGGCGCGCGCCCCGCAGGTGCGTCAGCCCGGCGTCGAACTCGGCCCGCGTGAACTCCGGCAGCGCGGCGCGGAGATCGACGAGGCTCACCAGGTTCTTGCCGCCCTGCTGGCGGTCGAACCGCGTGAAGGCGGCCTCGAAGGCGGCGGCAAAGTCACGGGAGTCCTCTTCCGGCGGTCGGCATGGCCCGGATTCCGCCGCTCCCGCAGGGGCGGCACCCGGGAGCCGGTCCTCCGGCGGTTTCGCCAGCCGCCCCCGCAACTCAGGGGGACGGAGGTCGTCAATCAAGAAAAGCTTAGGCCTTCCGATCGGAAGCCAGGCAACCGTGGCAGGAAGGGAATCGCCCTCCAATTGCCGCTGCAAAACCGCGCGGAGTGGCTGCTTGAGCCTGGCGGCCACCCAGTTGCCGATATCGGCGATCGTGCGCGCGCGGATCGTGGGCGTACGCATCCCCCGCAGGGCGAACTCGACCGTCTGCGGCGAGGCCGCCAGCTCCTCGACGTCGTCGAGGAGGGCCAGCGGCGACTCGATGGCCAGCTTGGGCGGGCACTTGCTGGACTTCGTCTTCACGAGCGCCACGTGGCCGGCGAAGGCCTTCCGCTTGGCCGCGGCCGCCAAGAGGGCAGCGGGAGAAGCGGAAGGATCGGTCAGGCGGCCCAATTCGCCCAGCGCCAGCGGGTAGGCCTCCCCGCCCAGGGTCCGCTGCGAGCGCAGGACGGATAGCATCTTTTCCGCCAACTCCGCGGCCGGGTCGGCCCGGCGCTTGGCAGGCGGCCGCCGCGGCGCCGGCCGAGCCGTGGCCGCTGCGGGTGGCTGGATGCTCGTCGACCCGCTGAGAGTGGGCATCGCTTCGTGCGCAAAGGTCTCCATCGCACCCCTCCGTCTCTCGGTCGCCCCCCTGCTCACCTGCGCCCCCATGAGCGCAACATAGCCGTCGCCGCCCCCTCACACAAGCGGCCGCCGCGGCACGGGACGGGAAGGGGGAAACGCGCGGACCTCCCACCGCGCAGCCGCCGGCCCCGCAGGGGTTCGCCCTCTCTGCGTGGGCGGGCCTCAGGCCTCGGGATCGAGGTGCTCGGTGGGGATGACGCGGATCACCTCTTCGGTGCTGGTGATCCCTTCGGCAACCTTGAGAAGGGCGGACCGCCGCATGTCGAGCATTCCTTCGGCCACGGCGGCGTCGCGAATCTGGCGGACGGTAGCCCCCTCGGCGATCAGGCGGCGGATCTCCCGGCTGGAGCGGAGGACCTCGAAGACGGCGGTGCGCCCGCTGTAGCCGTTCTGGTAGCAGGCCGAGCAGCCGGGGGCGGAGTAGATGTATTGGCCCTGCTCGCCCTCGAGATGGTCGCGAATGTCGTCGAAGGTGTGCGGCGAGTCGGAGATGTCGAAGGCGGTGCGGCATTCCAGGCACAGCGTCCGCACCAATCGCTGGGTGAGAACGCCCAGCAGGCATGTGGAGAGGAAATGGGGGTGTACGCCCAAGGCGAGGATGCTGTCCACGGCAGCGGCGGCGACGGGGGCGTGGAGGGTGGCCAGCACGAGGTGGCCCGTATTCGCGGCGCGGACCGCCGTCTCGGCGGTCACCGGATCGCGGATCTCACCGACCATGATGACGTCGGGCGACTGGCGGAGGACGCTCCGCAGCACTTCGGGGAAATCGAGCTTCACGTGGGGATTGACGGCCGACTGGCGGATCCCCCGGATGGCATACTCGACGGGGTCCTCGATGGTGTTGATCTTGCGGCTGCCGTTGTGGAGATAGTTCAGCGAGGCATACAGCGTGGTGGTCTTGCCCGCCCCCGAAGGCCCCGTCACCAACAGCAGCCCCCCCGGGCTGTTGAGCAGCCCCTTGAGGTTCGCCAGATCGCTGCGGCGAAGGCCGAGGTTGTCCAGCCCCAAGAGCGCCAGCTCTCGGGAAAGGAGCCGGAGCGACATGTCCTCCCCGTAGAGGGTGGGGATGGTGTTGATCCGCAGATCGATGCTGGCCTCCTCATCGACGGCGTAGACCAGGCGGCCGTCCTGGGGGTGCTGCGTCTGCACGAGGTCCATCTCGGCAATCGCCTTCAAGTAGTTGATGATCCGCTTGCCGACGGTGCGGTCGAAGACGGTCACCGGCTTGATGATCCCCAAGTGGCGAACGAAAACCGCGACTTCTCGCTCGTCGGTAAGGATGTAGAGGTCGCTGGCGTGCAGCCGGTAGGCCAGGCCCACCAACTGCGCAAAGGCCTCTTCGGCGTCTGAGGTTTCGATGTGGACTTCGCCGAAGGGGGACGTCAGCGGCTGGTCTTTCATGATTCCTCTCCCCGAGCCATCGCCAAGGCGGCCGCCTCATTGGCGGCGATGCTCAGCACCAGGTTCAAGCGCATCACCCGTATCACGTCCCACACCATCCGCGTCAGCGAATGGATGATCAGACGGCCGCCGGCCGCCGCACAACGCTTGTGGCAGACCAGCAGCCAGCTGATCCCTCGCGAGTCGATGAAATCGACCTCGGAGAGGTCGAGGAGGACGGTCTTGCCGTAGGCCGAGTCGCCGAGGAGGGCGGCGACCGGCTCCTTGTCCATGTTGAGAGCGCCTTGGGCGATCTCCCCCTGGGCCTTCAAGCGGAGAATCGTTCCCTCTTCGGAGTCGACCGTGAGTTTCATGAGTCCTCGCTCCGGTGGTGGGGTGGACTGGCGACACGACTCCCTTCGCACAGCCCGTGCTGCCGCGGGCCGATCCGACGACCGCCTCTGCTCCCGCTACGGCGGTGGTCCCGGGAATGCTAACATGGTGGCAGGTCGGCATCCGCCTGTCCAGTAGGCGCGCGCGGCGCGAGGAAGCGGTCGACGGCGGCCAGGACCGCACGGGCCGCGCCGGACTTGCTCCCGGCGAACTCGACCAGCCTCTCCCCCGCGGCGTCGAGGATCTCGATGCGAGTCTCCGCGGCGTCGATGGCCCCGGGACCGTTGAGGACCACCAGGTCGCACCGCTTGGCGCGGAGTTTCTCCGTCGCCCGCCGCTGCCCCTCTGCGGTCTCCAAGGCGAAGGCCACCATCCACTGCCCCTGCCGGGCGGCGGCCAGGGACGTGAGGATGTCGGGGGTCTCTTCGAGTATGAGCTTCAGGGGACGGCCGCTCTTGGTGATCTTTTCCGCTGCCACGCGGAGCGGCCGGTAGTCGCAGGGGGCCGCGGCGCCGACAACCCCTTCGCAGGAGGGGAACTCGTCGTGGCAGGCGCGGAGCATCTCCTCGGTGGTGGTGACGGGGACGACGCGCGCCCGCGCGGGGTAGGCGACCTGGACGACACCGCTGACCACGACCACCTCGTACCCGGCCTCGAGGGCTGCCGCCGCCAGTGCGGCGCCCATGCGCCCGCTGGAGGCGTTCGTCAGGTAACGGACCGGGTCCAGGTATTCCCGCGTAGGACCGGAGGTGATGAGGATGCGGGCCATGGGCGAAAGGGGGGATCGTGGCCGTGCCCCGCCTCAAACCCGCACGGGGGCGTTGAGGATCCCTTCGATGACGCGGAAGATCGCCTCCGGGGCGGCCATCCGCCCCGGGCCGCGGGTACCGCAACTGAGGTAGCCCTCCTCCGGACCCACGAGGACCGCCCCGTCGGCCTCCACCTGGCGGACGTTCCGCTGCACGGCGGCCTTCCCCCACATCTCGGCGTTCATGGCCGGGGCCATCACCACCGGACCGCTGAACGAGAGCAGGACCGTGCTTAAGAGGTCGTCGGCTATTCCGCAGGCCGCCTTGGCCAGCACGTTGGCCGTCGCCGGGGCTACGCAGAGGAGCTCGGCGGCCGCCGCCGCTTCGATATGGGGATGGCCTCCCGGGCCGAAGACCTCCGTCCTCACCGTTCGCCCGGTGAGCGCCTCGAAGGTCTTCGGTCCCACCAGCTCCGTAGCCGAGCGCGTCATGACCACCGAGACCCGGGCCCCGGCCTGCACGAGCAGACTCACCAGGGCCGCCGTCTTGTAAGCGGCGATCCCCCCGCTGACGCCGACGAGCACCTCGCGGCCGGTCATAGCTTGGCCAGGTCGAGCTCGGGCGGGCCTCCCGTGCCGGGCTCCCCTTCCACAGTACGGACGTTCAGGTCGGAATCCAGGAAAATCTTGTCCTGGAGGATCTCATGGATGACTATCTGCATCTTGTCGTCGGTCGAAAGCTCGACCAGCGGCCGACTGCCCCCCATCAGGGCTACCATCCGCTTCTGAATGAGTGCGGAGAGCCGGAAGCGGCCCCCCACCTTCTTGATGATCACTTCTTCCCGCAATTCGTCAATCATGGGGATCGATTCGCGTCGTGTTTCGCGTAATGCCTGAGGATGCCGCAGATTTCCGCCGCGGCCCGCTCCACATCGTCGTTGACGACTTGGTGCCGGTAGAAGCCGGCAGAGGCCAACTCCTCGCGGGCTTGCGCCAGGCGCCGGGCGATGGCGGATTCCGACTCCGTCCCTCGCCCCCGCAGCCGCCGCTCGAGCTCTTCCATGGAGCCGGGGTGAATGAAGATCGACACCGCCCCGGGAAACCGTTCCATGACCGTCCGCGCACCCTGAACGTCAACCTCTAAGAGTACCCATTTTCCCGCGCCAAGGCTAGGGGAGACTTCTCCAAGGAGAGTCCCGTACCAATGTCCCCCGCCGAAAACCTCGAAAGCCTCCAGGAATTCCCCCCTCGCGCGGCGTGCGTGGAACTCCCCTTCGGCCAGGAAATGATAGTCCACGCCATCCCGCTCGCCCTGACGTGGGGGTCGCGTGGTCGCCGAGACGCTCGGTCGCAGGGGAACAGGTGCCTGGCTCAATACCCGTTTGAGCACGGTGCTCTTGCCCGCCCCTGAGGGGCCGGAAACCACAACCAAGCGCCCCGCCCCCCCATTGCAACCAGCTTCGCCGGCCGTTTCGTCAGCCACAATGACCTCCATGGCCTCTTCCAGGGGCAAAGCGAGGCCCCGCCATCGCGGGCCCCTTCGCTCGGCAGAAAGGCCTTTCCCGCTCGTCACCTTCCGAGAGCGTCCCGCAGCCGGTCCACCCTACTCGACGTTCTGGACCATCTCGCGAATCCGTTCCAGGGCCGCCTTGATCTCGATGACTTCACGAGCAATCTCGACGTCGCTGGCCTTCGACCCGATGGTATTCACTTCCCGCGCCATCTCCTGGGTGATGAATTCCAACTTGCGGCCCGCAGGCTCGGCGTCGTCCATCGAGGCCGTGAACTGCTCGACGTGGCTTCGCAGGCGGATGACCTCTTCGGAGATGTCGCTGCGCTCGGCAAACAATGCCACTTCCTTGATCAAATCGGCGGGCTCCAGGCTCACCTCGTACTCCGCAAGGAGGCGGGACAGGCGTTCCTGGAGACGGGCCCGATAGGCCTCGATCACCAGCGGGGCCCGCTCGGCGATCCCGTCCAAGCTTTCGGCGGCGGTGCGGCAGTTGGCCGCCAGGTCCGCCTGCATGGCTTGCCCCTCCTCCGAGCGCATGGCATCGAGACGGTCGAGCGCTTCCTGGATCGCAGTCTCGATGAGGGGCCAATCGGCCGAGGCATCGAAGAGCGGCGCCCCCTCATCGACGACGCCGGGGAGCAGCAGGAGCGCGGAGACGGGGAGGGGTTCCTCGATGCCTGCGTCGCGGGCCCACTGACCGTATTGGCGGCGATAGCCGTCGAGGACCTCTGCCCTGATGCGGCACTGGTCGGCCGAACGCGCCCGCGTCACCTGGACGGCAACCTGGACCGTACCGCGGCGAATCCGCCGGCGGACCGCCGCCTCGGCGAGCGGCTCCAGGGCGGCGTAGCCCTCGCCGCAACGGACGATCACCTTCAAATAGCGGTTGTTGACCGTGCGGACCTCGGCCTTGACCGCCAGGCCGTCCGTCTGGCAAAGCGCCTCGCCGAATCCGGTCATGCTGGTCAACAAGGGAACCCGTACCTCATCTCGGTTCTCCCCCTCCGCGCGAAGACGGCTGGTGCCGAGGGGGCACACACACCGAGCCGGCACCGGCTCACCCTCCCACCGACCGCCATCCCCCATTCTTACCCGCGTGCCCTCGCTCAGGGGCTGCCGTCCTCTTCGACCGGTGTTTCCACCGGTGGCTCAACCGGTGGCTCGGCCGGTGGCTCGGCCGGCCCCGGGGGACCGGGAGTCGGCGGTTCCACCTCCTCGACAACCGGTGGGGCCGCCGGGTCCGGGCCGGGGTCGAGCAGCGGCTCACTGGCGAGGAGCCAGATGGCAAGCATACACATG